>NZ_LZKC01000035.1:0-57556 GCF_001672685.1 Mycobacterium sp. E2462 | reverse complement strand
GCCGGTCCGACAGGTACAGGAAACCCTCGGAGTCGAAATGCCCCAGGTCGCCCAGGGAATCCCACCCGTCGCGGCTCTTGGCCGTCGCTCCCACGTAGCGGTAGGTGGGCGCGCTGCCGGGAGCGGGCCGCATGTAGATCTCGCCCACCACTCCGGGCGGGCAGGGGTTGCCGTCGTCGTCGAGCACCTTCATCTCTCCGGAGACCACCACGCCCACCGAGCCGCGATGGGTCAGCCACTGATCGCCCGAGATGAACGTCAACGCCTGTAATTCGGTGCCGCCGTAGAGTTCCCACACCTTCTCCGGGCCCAGCAGGTCGATCCACGCCTGTTTCACCGCCGGTGGGCACGGCGCCGCCAGATGCCAGAACCGCCGGATCGACGACAGGTCGTACGCGTGCGGGTCGGCGTGGTAGGCCGGCAGCGCGCGCTGCATGATGGTGGGCACCGCGACCATGAAGGTGACCCGGTGCTCGGTGATCAGCCGCAGGAAGGCGCGCGGCTCGAACCGGCTCATCAAAACCAGGTGGTGGCCCATGATCAGCGCCATCGCCGCCATGGTGAAGCCGGTGTTGTGCGACAGCGGGACCGGAATGAACGAGGTGTCGCCCTCCTGCGCGCCGAGCGCGTAACCGCTGGCCGGGTGCACCCGGCTGTCGCCGCCGGAGTCGATCAGCTTGGGCCGCCCGGTGCTGCCGCCCGAGCCCATCGACTTCCACACCGGCGACACCGCCTCGGGCAGCGGCGCGTCGGATATCGCCGCGTCGGGCACGAAACGGGTTGGCACGCTGGCGATTTCGTGGTGCTCGCGACCCACCAACAGCTTCGGCCGGCGCAGCTCCAGCAGGCCCTGCAGCTCCGCGTCGGGCAAGCGGGCGGACAACGGCTGAGGCACCGCACCGAGCTTCCAGCATGCGATCGCCGCCTGGATCCACTCCACGGAATTGGGCAGCACCATGGTCACGTAGTCCCCGACGCCCACCCCGCGCGCGGCGTAGGCGCGGGCCAGCCGGTTGGTCGAGGCGTCGAGTTCGGCGCGGCTCAACGTCAGCCCGTCGCAGGTGACCGCGGGCTCGTCGGGGGCCTGGGCGGCCAGGGCCGAGATCTGGGTGCCGATCGGCGGGATCGGCGGCTCGGTCATCTAGTAGGCGCCCGTCTGCTCGAAGATGCGGCGTGGGTTGTCGACCAGCATGGTGTGCAGTTGCTCGTCGGTGACGCCGCGCTCCTTGAGCGCCGGGATGACGTCGTTGTGGATGTGCAGGTAGTGCCAGTTCGGCAGCGCCTGCGACGCCAGCTCTTCGGGCAGGGCGTCGAAGTAACAGTTGGCGTCGTGCGACAACACCATCTTGTCGGCGTGCCCGCGCTCGCACATCTGCGCCACGGTGTTGACCCGGTCTTCGAAGGGCAGATACGCGTCGATGCCGAACCGGTCCATGCCGAGGTAGGACCCGGCGGCGATGAGTTCCTCGAGATAACCGATGTCGGTGCTGTCGCCGGAATGCCCGATGACCACCCGGCTCAGGTCGACGCCCTCCTCTTCGAAGATGCGCTGCTGCTCGAGGCCGCGGCGCAGCCCCGCGTGGGTGTGCGTGGAGATGGGCACCCCGGTGCGCTTGTGCGCCTGAGCGACCGCGCGCAGCACCCGCTCGACGCCCGGGGTGACGCCGGGCTCGTCGGTGGCGCACTTGAGGATCCCGGCCCTGATGCCGGTGTCGGCGATGCCCTGTTCGATATCCCGGACGAACAAGTCGGTCATGATCTCCGGCCCGCCGAACGCGCCCCCTGGCCCGAGGTAGTGGAAATACATCGGCACGTCGTTGTAGGTGTAAAGCCCGGTCGCCACAACGATATTCAGGTCGGTCTGCGCCGCGACCCGGGCGATGCGCGGGATGTAGCGGCCCAGGCCGATCACCGTGAGGTCGACGATGGTGTCCACGCCGCGGGCCTTCAACTCGTTGAGCCGCTCGACGGCATCGGCGACCCGCGCGTCCTCGTCGCCCCACGCTTCGGGGTAGTTCTCGGCGATCTCGGTGGTCATGATGAACACGTGCTCGTGCATGAGCGTCACGCCCAACTGGGCTGTATCGATGGTCCCGCGGGCGGTAGTGATTTCCGACACTCCACCGATGCTAGGTCGGCCCGCCCCGGACCGACAGGGCCGATTTGACCGCGCGGCCCGACGGGCCTGCATTTTCGCGGGCGCGTGCAGTACCGTCACCCTCGTCGTGATCGAGAACCCCACCGGAGTCGCCCCATGTTGCTCAATCCCAACGACCTGCAACGCCCCCGTCCGGACCGCCGCTCGGGCGAGATCATGGCCGCGACGGTGGATTTCTTCGAATCGCGCGGCAAGGCCCGCCTGAAGTCCGATGACCACGAAAGAGTCTGGTACTCCGAGTTTTTGGAGCACATCGGGCGCGAGCGTATCTTCGCCTCGCTGCTGACGCCGTCGGAGTACGGCGCGTCCGATTGCCGCTGGGACACCTACCGGATCAGCGAATTCGCCGAGATCGTCGGCTTCTACGGCCTCAACTACTGGTACCCGTTCCAGGTCACCGCCCTGGGCCTGGGCCCGATCTGGATGAGCGCCAATTCCGACGCCAAGCGCAAGGCCGCCGCGATGCTGGAGGCGGGGGAGGTGTTTGCGTTTGGGCTTTCAGAGCAGACGCACGGCGCCGACGTGTACCAGACCGACATGATCCTGACCCCGTCGGGCGCGGGCTGGTCGGCCAGCGGCGAGAAGTACTACATCGGCAACGGCAACGTGGCCCGCATGGTGTCGACGTTCGGCAAGCTGGCCGACACCGACGAGTACGTGTTCTTCGTCGCCGACTCCCAGCACGAGCGCTACGACCTCATCAAGAACGTGGTGAATTCGCAGAACTACGTCGCCAATTACGCGCTGCGCGACTACCCGGTGAGCGAGGCGGACATCCTGCATCGCGGCCCGGGCGCCTTCCACGCCGCCCTGAACACCGTCAACGTGTGCAAGTACAACCTGGGTTGGGGCGCGGTGGGCATGTGCACGCACGCCTTCTACGAGGCGATCAACCACGCGTCCCACCGGATCCTCTACGGCACCGTCGTCACCGACTTCACCCACGTGCGTCGCCTGTTCACCGACGCGTACCTGCGATTGGTCGCCATGAAGCTGGTCGCCGGCCGCGCCGGCGACTACATGCGCAGTGCGTCGGCCGACGATCGGCGCTACCTGCTCTACAGCCCGCTCACCAAGGCCAAGATCACCAGCGAGGGCGAACGCGTCATCACCGCCCTGTGGGACGTGATCGCCGCCAAGGGCGTCGAGAAGGACACCATCTTCGAGGCGATGGCCCGCGAGATCGGTCTGCTGCCGCGCTTGGAGGGCACCGTCCACATCAACATCGGGCTGCTCGGCAAGTTCATGCCCAACTTCCTGTTCGCGCCGAGCAGCGAGTTGCCCGTCATCGGCCGCCGCGACGACGCGTCCGACGACTCCTTCCTGTTCAACCAGGGACCCACCGGCGGGCTGGGCAAGGTGCGCTTCCACGACTGGCGCGCGTCGTTCGACGGCTTCGCGCACCTGCCCAACGTCGCGTTGCTGCGCGGGCAGATCGACGTGCTCGCGGAGATGCTGGCCAGCGCCACCCCCGACGCCGCGCAGCAGCAAGACATCGACTTCGCGTTCGCCGTCGGCCAGCTGTTCGCGACGGTGCCCTACGCCCAGCTGATCCTCGAGCAGGCCGGGCTGTCGGGGGTGGACCCGACGTTGGTCGATGAGATCTTCGCGGTGCTGGTCCGCGACTTCAACGCCTATGCGGTGGAGCTGAGCGACAAGCCGGCGACCACCGACGAGCAGGCCCGGTTCGCGATGCGGATGATCCGGCGCCCGGCGCACGACCCATCGAGCTACGAGCAGGTCTGGAAGGAACACATCCTGCCGCTGGCAGGCGCCTACCAGATGCGGCCGTAACTGGTCGACGGGTCGGGCTGCGCGGCCATTCGGCGGCGGCGGCGGCTGTTGGCCCGCGGCGAAGCGGCGACCCTTGACTGTGATGCGCGCCACAGTATGATGACCGGTGGTCACCAAGGCGAGGAGGCGCGCATGCCGACAGTGACGTGGGCGCGGGTCGACCCCGCCCGCCGCGCGGCCATCATCGAGGCCGCGGAGGCGGAATTCGGTGCGCACGGCTTCTCGCGCGGCAGCCTCAACGTCATCGCGCGGCGGGCCGGCGTCGCGAAGGGCAGCCTGTTCCAGTACTTCGCCGACAAGCGGGACCTGTACGCGTTCATCGCCGAGATCGCCAGCCAGCGGGTCCGCGTCTACATGGAGGAGCTGATCGTCCGGCTCGACCCGAGGCGGCCCTTCTTCGAGTTCCTTACCGACTGGCTCGACGCGTGGGTGGCCTACTTCGCCGACCACCCGCACGAACGCGCGCTGCACGCCGCGGCGACGCTGGAGGTCGACACCGAAGCGCGGATCAGCGTGCGCAACGTCATCCACCGCCACTACCTGGAGGTGCTGCGGCCGCTCGTGCGAGACGCCCAGGCCCGCGGCCACCTGCGCGCCGACTCCGACACCGACGCGCTGTTGTCGTTGCTGTTGCTCATCTTCCCGCACCTGGCGCTGGCGCCTTACATGCGCGGCCTGGACCCGGTCCTCGGGCTCGACGAGCCCAGCCCCGAGCAGCCCGCGCTGGCGGTGCGCCGCCTGGTCGCGGTGCTGGCCGCCGCCTTTTCGGCCGCGCCGAAATCCCGGTCCGTCAGCTCAGCCCCACAACGATCTGAGGAGGTCACATGAACCGAACCCGAATCGCCTCGATGGCGCAAGGCGGACTGAACTGGGATAGCTTGCCGCTCAAGCTGTTTGCCGGCGGCAACGCCAAGTTCTGGAATCCCGCCGACATCGACTTCTCCCGCGACCGCGAGGACTGGGAACGCCTGACCGACGACGAGCGCAGCTACGCGACCAGGCTGTGCGCCGAATTCATCGCCGGCGAGGAATCGGTGACCCAGGACATCCAGCCGTTCATGGCCGCGATGCGGGCCGAGGGCCGGCTGGGCGACGAGATGTACCTGACGCAGTTCGCCTTCGAGGAAGCCAAGCACGTTCAGGTGTTCCGCATGTGGCTCGACGCCGTCGGCATCACCGAGGACCTGCACTACTTCCTGGAGGACGTGCCGACCTACCGCACGATCTTCTACGAGGAGTTGCCGGACTGCCTCAACGCGCTCGCGGTCGATCCGTCCCCGGCGGCGCAGGTGCGGGCGTCGGTCACCTACAACCACATGGTCGAGGGCATGCTGGCGCTGACCGGCTACTTCGGCTGGCACAAGATCTGCGTCGAACGGGGCATCCTGCCCGGAATGCAGGAGCTGGTCCGCCGCATCGGCGACGACGAGCGGCGCCACATGGCGTGGGGCACCTTCACCTGCCGGCGCCACGTTGCCGCCGACGACGCCAACTGGGGCGTCTTCGAGACGCGGATGAACGAACTGATGCCGCTGGGTCTGCGCCTGATCGAGGAGGGCTTCGCCCTCTACGACCCGATGCCGTTCGGGCTGTCGGTGGACGAGTTCATGCAGTACGCCGCCGACAAGGGCATGCGCCGCTTCGGCACCATCTCCAGCGCCCGCGGCCGCCCCGTCGGCGAGATCGACCTCGACTACTCACCGTTGCAGCTCGAGGACACCTTCGCCGACGAGGACGAGAAGGTGCTGGCGGGCAGCTACTGAGCCCGCTCGCCGAACCGTCCGGTGGGGGCGTCATTTGATCGCCAGCGCCGAGACCGGGCTTCCCGACGCGCCGGTCAGTGGCAACGGTGACGCGGCGAACATGAACTCGTAGACCCCGTCGGACCTACTGTCCTCGGACAACGCGTCCAGGTCGAACATCTCGCCGAAGGCCAGACCGGTGTGGGCGAGAGCGACGACGTGTAGCGGTTGCCAGCAGTCGATTTCGTTGGGCAGCACCTCTATGCCCCACGTGTCGGTGGCGATTGCGGCGATGTCGTTGTCGCGCAGCCACGGGGCGGTATGCAGGGACAGGCCGGGCGAGGGACCGCCCGCGTAATCACCCCAGTTCTCGCGCCGCGCGGCCATGAAGCCGGTGCGGACGAGCAGGGCGTCGCCGGGGCGCAGGTCGACATCCTCGGCGGCCAGGCAGTCCTCGAGGTCGTCGACGGTGATCGCATAACCGGCTCCGAGGGACTCGACGCCCCGGTGGGCGGCCAGGTCGACGAACACGCCGCGGGTGACGATCTTGCCCGTGTAGTGCTGTACGCCGTTGCTGCGGCTGCCCGCGGTCCCGGCATCGCCCGCCGGATGCCCGTTGTACATCTGTCCGCGCCAGAAGAAGTGGCACAACGCGTCCCACTGCGTGCCCGACTGCGTGGGCATCACCACCACGTCGTCGTAGTACCCGGCGGTGGGTTGGCCGATTGCTTCGCGCCACTTCGCCAGCGTCTCGGTCTCAACCCCCCGTTGCTCGCCGACGAGGTAACCCGGTCCGGAGGTGAGCTGGTAGAGATGGGGATTCCCTCTCCCCAGGTAGCCGTTCTGGGGTCCCCGCTCGTCGTAGGGCAGTGTCAAGGAGATCGTCTTGCCCACCTGCACCAGCGCCGCCGCCTCGCGAACCTTCTCGGGGGTGATGAGGTTTACGGTGCCCAACTGGTCGTCGGGTCCCCATCGGCCCCAGTTCGAGCACCGGTCGATGTAATCCTGAAGTATTTCAAGGTCTTTCGTCATCGGGTTCACTCCACTTCGATCGGCTGTCGATAGCCGCCCAGTCGATTGGGCCGTCGTCGAGCGGCACCTGCAGGGACTTCAAGAACGCCGCGCACAGGACATAGGTCGCCGCCAGAAGCGTGATCTCGACTACCTGGTTGTCCGGGAAATGTCGTCGCAAAGCGTCTAGCTTGTCTTGTTCCGCGCCAATGTGTTTCACCAACGAGTCGATATAGGCGACCAGGGCGGTGAGCGCCGTATCGCCGAATTCGGTGTGGTGCTTGTCGACCAGTTCGGCGAGGAGCTGGGGATCGGTGCCCGTTTGGAGCGCCTGGGACCGGTGCTGTACCAGCTGGTATTCACAGTCGGTGATCGCGCCGACTCGCACGATGATCTGCTCGCGCACCTGGGCGGGGATCGCGGCGTTGCGAAATCCCAGGGCGTACTCCCAGTACGGCACGGTGAGGTCGCGCGTGTGCAGCATCATCCGGGTCAGGTTGATCGGGAACCGGTGGTAAACCGCTCGTTGCTCCGCGTCGAGCTGCGGGTAGGGGAGGCCCGTCATGACGCCAGGGTTTCGTCGAGCCAGTCGAACATCCGCTGGTGGAACAGTGTCAGTGCGCCCTCGTGGCAATGCTCTTCGGCGCCCTCGGCGGCGGTGAAGGTGAGCAGCGTCTTCGGGCAGCGCAGCGCGTCGTACAGCAATTGCGGCTGGCCCTTGAAGAATTGGTCCGCCTCGGCCTCGCAGACCAGCGTCGGGCAGGCGATCCGGTCCACGACCGGGCGCAGGTCGTAGCGGGCGATCGCGTCGGTCAGTTCCTGCGCCGTGCGCACCCCCATCGTCCACAACCCGTTGAGCACGGCCCACCGCAGCGACGTCGGCGCGCTCTCGGGCTGGGCGATCACCTCGTCGATGACCGGCACCGGCGGCAGCGCGGCGGCGAAGTTGAACACGCCGTCGTAGGCGATGCACGCCGCGATCCTCGTGTCGAACGCCGCCGCGCGCGGGGCGAGGTAGCCGCCCATGCTCATGCCAAGCAGCGCAATGCGTTTGGTGTCGACGCCGGGCAGGTTGACGGCGACGTCCAGGACGGGGGCGACGACGGCCTCCCAGTCGGGGCGGAAGGGCAGCTTGTCGATCCGCAACGCCGCGCCTTGCCCCGGGCCCTCGAAGATCAGGCAGTTCCAGCCGTGCCGGCGGGCCGCGTCACCGACGGCGAAGTACAGCTCTTCGACGGTGGAGTCGTAACCACCGTGTGCGACCAACGTCGGCCCCGGGTCCGTCCCGCTGACGTTGAGGTAGTAGCCTTTCAAGTCGATTCCGGCATAAGGGATTTCAACCGGTGTCCAGTGGGCCTGGACTTCCGCCGCGGCGGTGAAGGTTTGCACGGCGCGCGCCGAGGTCTGGGCCACCCGCGGGTCGTTGACCGGGTCGTAGCGCAGGAAGAATTCGGCGGTGCGGTAGTAATTCGAGGCCCGAAGGTAGGCGCTGCTGGCGCTGATCGCGTGCCCCCTCGCGGCGCATGTATCGGCGATGCCGGCGATCCGGTCCGCCAGGGCCCGCCACTCCGCGTGCCACGAGTCCCAATCGCCGGGGGTGATCCGGGCGGCCGTCGCCATCACCTCTCCGATGTCGGCTCCGCCGTAGACCGCGTACCCGACCGCGCGCAGTGTTTCGAACGAGAACGACTCGTCCGCATCGAACATGAACCGCATGCCGCCTCCTCGTACTAATGCAACTAATAGATGCGTTAGCGAGTATGGCATGCTGGTGTCGTTAACACAACAGGAGGTTGCATTATGGGACGGACGGCGAGCGGGGCCGACGGCCCGGGGCCCGGCACCGCGCGTCCCGGCGGCCGGACCTCACGGGTGCGCGCCGCGGTGTTGGACGCCGCATTGGTGGTGCTCGCCGAGCGGGGATACGCCGGCCTCACCATCGAGCGGATCGCCGAGCAGTCCGGGGTCAACAAGACCACCATCTACCGGCGCTGGAGGACGACGGAGGTCGTGCTGGCCGCCGCGATCGACGAGGTCGCCGCGCAGGACTTTCCGATCCCGGCCACCGGGTCGATCGACGACGACCTGCGCGCATTCGCCCGCAGCCTCGTCGACTTCATGGCCAGCGATTCGCCAACGCTCGCCGGCATCGTGCGCGCGCTGTTCTCCGACGCGGCGCGTGAACCGTTGATCGCCGACCTGAAGCGTGAGTTTTTCGCCGGCCGGTACGCGGGCGCGGCCGCCATGGTGGAGGCGGCGATCGAACGGGGCGAGTTACCCGCCGACGTCGACGTCCGCGAATTCGTGGGCCTGGTGGCTGCGCCCCTGTACTACCGCAGGCTGGTCACCGAGGAACCGCTCGACCACGCCGTCGCCGACCGCGCGGCCGCGACGGCGCTCGCCGCGGTCCGCGCGGGCGCCTGCCGGCGGTCGACGGGTGAGGACTAATCGACAGGTATTCGAGGTCTATTCGACTTTGTCGCCGCCGGCCGCCGAGCCCTCCTCGGACTCACCGACCCAGACGGTCTTGGCGTTGACGAACGCCCGAATGCCCAGACCGGCAAGCTCGCGCCCGTATCCCGAGCGCTTCACGCCACCGAATCCCAGTTCGGGGTAGGACACCGTCATCCCGTTGATGAAGACCTGCCCGGCCTCGATGTCGTCGATGAACCGCTGCTGCTCGGCCTCGTCGTTGGTCCAGGCGTTGGAGCCCAACCCGAAGGTGGTGGCGTTGGCGATCTCGATCGCCTCGTCGATGTCCGCGGCCCGGTACATCGACGCCACCGGCCCGAACACCTCTTCGGTGTAGAGCGCCATGTCCTTGGTGATGTCGGTGACCACCGTGGGCGGGTAGAACCAACCCGGCCGGTCGATGGGCTTGCCGCCGAGGCGGATGGTGGCGCCGGCGGCGGCGGCGTCGTCGACCTGCTTGGCGATCTCGTCGCGGCCCGACTCGGTGGCCAGCGGACCCACGTCGGTGTCGGGGTCCGTAGGGTCGCCCACCTTGAGCGCCTTCATCTGCTCGGTGAACTTGTCCACGAACTCGTCGTAGATGTCGGTGTGGACGATGAACCGCTTGGCGGCGATGCAGGACTGACCGTTGTTCTGTACGCGCGCGGTGACGGCCGTTTTGGCGGCCTCGTCGAGGTTCGCCGACGGCATCACGATGAACGGGTCGCTGCCGCCGAGTTCCAGCACCGTGGGTTTGATTTCGTCGCCGGCGATGGCCGCCACCGACTGCCCGGCCGGTTCGCTACCGGTCAGGGTGGCCGCGGCCACCCGCGGGTCGCGCAGGATGCGCTCGACGGCGCTCGACGAGACGAGCAGCGTCTGGAAGCAGCCGTCGGGGAAACCGCCCCGGGAAATCACGTCGGCCAGGTACAGCGCGGACTGCGGCACGTTCGATGCGTGCTTGAGGATTCCGACGTTGCCGGCCATCAGCGCGGGTGCGGCGAAACGGACGGCCTGCCAGAGCGGGAAGTTCCACGGCATGACGGCGAGCACCACCCCGAGGGGCTGGTAGCGGGTGTAGGCCTTCTTGGCCTTGACGGCCGCGGCGTCCGCCGGCTCGTCGGCCAGCAACTTCTCGGCGTGCTCGGCGTAGTAGCGAAAACCCCTGGCGCACTTGAGCACCTCGGCCTTGGCCGACTTCAGGGTCTTGCCCATCTCGAGGGTCATCATCGCGCCGACCTCGTCGGCCTCGGCCTCGAGGAGGTCTGCGGTGGCGTTCGCCCACTCGGCGCGCTGGGCGAAGGTGGTGTTGTGGCGGTAGTCGAGGAATCGCTCGTAGGCACGGGCGATCGCCGCATCGACGTCCGCGTCGGTCGCTGGGGTGAAGGTTTTGACTGTCTCCCCGGTGGCCGGGTTGATCGTGGCGATAGGCACGCTGACATCCTTCGGGTTTAAGGGTTGATGAAACGTCCAACACCTAGCCTGCCACTATCGTTCCCACTAGGAGGTGCCGGATGAGCAAAGCCGCCGAGCTGATGGTCAAGTGCCTGGAAAACGAGGGGGTCTCCGTCGTTTTTGGGCTGCCGGGGGAGGAGAACATTCGCTTCGTGCAGGCGCTGGCGTCGTCGACCATCCGCTACGTGCTGACCCGGCACGAGCAGGCGGCGGCGTTCATGGCGGAGATGTACGGCCGCGTCACCGGTCGGGCCGCGGTGGTGTCGACCACGCTGGGGCCCGGGGCGATCAACATGCAGCTCGGGGTCGCCGACGCCACCACGAACAGCACCCCCTTGGTGGCGATCTCCGCGCAGGTGGGGCATAACCGGGAGTTCAAGGAGTCGCACCAGTACGTCGACCTGGTGTCGATGTTCGCGCCCATCACGCGGTGGTCCGCCGGGGTGCCCACCGCCCACGCCATTCCGGAGATGTTCCGCAAGGCATTCAAGACCGCCGAGACGGAGCGGCCCGCGGCCGTGTATCTGGCCGTCCCGGAGCACATCGATGCCGACGAGACCGACTACGACCTTTCGCCGTTGCCGCGCAACGTCGTCCGCGCCGACGCGCCGGCACCCGGGCAGGTGGCCCGCGCGGTCGACATCCTGCGCGCGGCGAAGCGGCCCGTCGTGCTGGCCGGCCATGGGGCCGCCCGGGCCGACGCCACGGCGGCGCTGGTCCGTTTCTCCGACGAGTTCGGCGTCCCGGTTGCCAACACCTTCCACGGCAAGGGTGTGATGCCCGACGACCACCCCAACAGCATCGGGACCCTGGGGTTCATGCGGCACGACTACGTCAACTTTGGGTTCGACAACGCCGACGTGGTGATCGCCGTTGGCTACGAGCTGCAGGAATTCGACCCGGTCCGGATCAACCCCCAGGCCGACAAGAAGATCATCCACGTCCACCGGTTCCCGGCCGAGGTGGACGCGCACTACTCGGTGGACGTCGGGATCATCGGCGACATCAGTGCCTCGCTCGACGCGCTCACCGAAGGACTGGCCGGGCACTCCTACACCGCCGACCCCGACGTTCCCGGACACGGCCTGCTGGCCGAGGAATTCGCCAGCGGGCAACAGGATTCGCGGTATCCGCTGGCGCCGGCCCGGGTGGTCGCCGACACCCGTGCGGCGCTGGGCCGCAACGACGTGGTCCTGGTCGACACCGGAGCGACCAAGATGTGGATGGCCCGGCTGTACCCGACGTACGAGCGCAACACCTGCCTGATCTCAAATGGATTGTCCACCATGGCTTTCGCGCTCCCGGGCGCGCTCGGGGTGAAGCTGGCCCGGCCGGACGCCAAGGTGCTGGCCGTGGTCGGTGACGGCGCGTTCCTGATGAACTCGCAAGAGATCGAGACGGCCGTGCGGGAGCAGATCCCGTTGGTGGTGTTGATCTGGGAGGACGGCGGCTACGGCCTGATCGAGTGGAAAATGGACCTCGAGCTCGGCGAGCATCACTACGTGAAGTTCGGCAATCCGGACGTGGTGCAGTATGCGGAAAGCTTTGGCGCCAAAGGGTATCGGATCAACAGCGCCGACGAGCTGTTGCCGACCCTGCAGGCGGCGCTCGCCGACGACGGGGTTTCCCTGATCAGTTGCCCGGTCGACTACTCCGACAATCTGCGGTTGACCGATCGGCTCGGGGAGCTGGACGAGACGCTGTAATTTGGGGTGGTTTGCCGGTTTTTCGGCGCACCTTCGGCACCGGTGCCTGCCGGGCGGCTCGATCGTGGATTGGCCCCCGCGACGGCTCGCTTGAGCGGCGCGTTCGCTGTCGCGCAAGTGCGCCAAAAATCTTTGTCACTTGTGTTTCCCTGGCCCCAACGTGCCGGTTTTTGTCGGTGGTGGTGGCTAGTTTGGCGGTGTGAGTGCAAGCGGTTCGGCTGATGTCGATGCGGTGATGGCGGCCTTCGATGCCATCGAGGCCGCGGTCGGCCAAGCGGCCGAATCCCACTGCGCCACTTGGGCAACCAACGACAAATTCGCGGTATTGGAGCGGGTTGAGCGGGTGCGTCGGATGCTGCCCGCCCTGGAACACCCGGTGATCAACGCCCTGGCCCGCGACGCCGCCCCGCACGAGCTGGGCGGCAAACTGTCCCACGCTTTGGCCGAACGCACCCTGATCAGCCGCGCCGAAGCCGCCCGCCGGGTTGGCGCTGCGGCCGATCTGGGCCCGCGCGTCGGGCTCACCGGCCAACCCCTACCGCCGCTGCTGGCCGCGGCCGCGGCCGCTCAACGCGCCGGTGAGCTCGGGGGTGAACAGGTCGCGGTGATCCGCCGGTTCTACCATCAGCTGCCCGGCTGCATCGATGCCCCCACCCGCGAGCACACCCACACCCTGCTCGCCGACCACGGCCGCCGCTTTCGGCCCGAACAACTCAGCGCCCTGGCCACCACCCTCACCGACTGCCTCAACCCCGACGGCACCTACCGCGACGCCGACCGCGCCCTGACTCTGGGTCCCCAACAAGGAACCCGGCGGTTGGACCACCCGCAAAAACCCCCACGGGCGACACCGATGGATCCCGCCCGTTTTGTTGCCTTCACGTTTGATCGTCGAATCTTGTCACGACTGTGAAGTAGAGTGTGAAGCATGGCGGCAGCAGCACATCCATTCGCCTTCGCAGAGTCCGACACCAACATCCCATTGGTGAGGTCTCCGCTTATTCGTACCATTGCGCAGGTCAGGTTTCCGCACCTCACCAAGTTCTCGACCAACGAGGACGCCGTCGGCAAAAAGGTCGCCGACGCGCTAGCCGACCAGTATCCCTTGATGGAAGTTGGTCATGAAGTGACGATGACCATCACCGCTGACGGTGTCAGCGAGGACCGCAGTGCTACCCGACTGTTTCGTCTCCTCAGCGGTGATCGTCACTGGCAAATCACTTTTTGTGGTGCCTTCCTCAGCATCGACACCACCCAATATGTACGTCGCAGGGAATTCGCTCAGCGGCTTGTTGACGCGTGGAATGCCCTGAACGAGCACGTGGCCGTGCCGTATGTCAGTCGGCTTGGCGTTCGATACGTCAATCTAGTGACGCAGCCGGATCTCCTAGGTCGCCTGCCTGAACTGTTGCGGCCCGAGATCTTGGGAATCTCGAAATCCCAACAGGAGGAGGAAGCCGAACTCCTCTCGGTTGTCACCGAAGCGCGCTACCGCTTGCCCGGCGACGCGTCCTTTATGGCGCGGTGGGGAATGCTGCCGGCCAACACGAGCATCGACAGCTCGGTACCGACATGCGACTACCCGACATGGATGCTTGACACGGATTCGTTCCGCGAATTCGCACCCGGCACACAACAGGGCGCGGACCTCTACGAGGACGTACGTGATTTAGCGCTAAGGGGCTATCAATTCTTCCGGTGGGCCGTGACAGAAGAATTCCTCACCGCTTTTGGGGGTGAAGTGTGACGAGGACGGTAGACATCTGCGATCAAGTGACCGAATATCGTTATCAGTTCAGCGATTTCGGCACTGAGGTGCCACTCACCTGTCCGTATGCGACCAAAGCTAGCATATCATTGGTTATGGCTGGCCTTGCCGCTTTCGGCGGCCTAGCGGGGACTTCAATCGGCGGCAATTATGGTGCAATACAATCGCTCGCCGCTGTAAATCGTACGGGTTCGGGCGCTTTCGCACCTCCGGTAAAGCCGAAGCCCGTTCCAACCGTGCCTCGCAGCGCTGAGTCTCGCAGCGACCGCGAAGAAATCGCATGGGTCAAGGCCCACTCCGGACTCACATGGGATCAGCTGGGCAAGATCTTCGGTGTCTCCCGGCGGGCGGTTCATATGTGGGCGAACGGTGGACGGCTCAACGAGTCGAATGCTCGTCGGCTGCGCGCCTTCGCTGCGATCATCCGCGGATTTGAGACCGAAATGCCTGATGGATCAACGCCAGAGGTGGTTCGGGCGCGGCTACTTCAAGTTGAACCAGACGGATTGAGCGTCATCGACCGTCTGCGCCAAGGACATTCTGCTGGTCCGAGTTGGGGTGCGCCTTTTGGCCCTGAACGCCTAATTGATGCTATCCGCGAGCCCCTGCGTACGCCGGTGGGTGAAGTCGAGTTATAGCGGTGTTGGGTATCGGAAGGATTTTGGCGCTATTTGGTTCGACTGAGGATGAAGCAGATCAAAATCCGGCACCCGAGCTATGCGCATTATGCAGAGACTGGCGCCAGGGTGATATCTTTCGCGGCGCGAAAGCTTTTGTCTTCGACCACAACTGGACACCTAAAGTGGTGGCAGATACGGATAGCGTCGTCGTCGTCAGCCAGTCGTGCGATGCGTCACTGCCCCATCGGCAGCTTATCCAGGTTGCGCCGCTGGTACGCCTGGAGGACGCCGACGACGTGCGTGAGGCAGCGTCCGGCGCCCGGGTTCGATACGTCGCAGTTCCCAGAGCCGGCGAAGATTTTTTCGCAGACCTCGACGGCATTACCACGGTGGCGAAGACCGCTTTGGTCACGTGCGACCGCATTGCCGGAGTTAGATCTGATGATGAGGTGCGCAAGTTCGCGTTCTCAATCTCGCGCCGCTATGGACGCTTTGCGTACCCGGACGAAGTAAATGATTGCCTAAATCCCCTCACTGAAGCTCTCAAAGCTAAAGCCCGCAAAGAAAAATCGCCACTCGGACGCGCCGTGGCCAGTGTTCACTCGATCCGGGTCCAATGCGACGACTGGACGCAGCCGCCGCATGGGTTGACACTCATTGTCATCCTTGAGGCCAATATCATCCCGTTCCCGGACGATGTCGGTGAACCACCGACCGACCTCGACGCCCCAACGGACGCAAATTTTAAGGATCAAATCAATAAGTATGTGAAATACATTGGCGAGACTAGTCACAGCCAGAGCGACCGGTACTTCGCATGGCAGTACTTAATTGAGATTTGGGCCCGGCAGTGCGAATCGGAAGCACAGTCAAAGGGGCTCACTGGCTGGGTGAGCTCGGTTACGGCACAACTTGATTCGGTCGATGAGTTTCCACTTTCGCGCGTCCTGCGCACCGAGAGTCTTGACCTCGACTACTTGTCCGACTCGCGAAAACCGATGTGCTAACAGCCGCTAGGTGCGAAAGTTACCGTGTGCAAATTCTCGCCTCTGCCCTCCCAGGGTTTCGCGACCTGCGAGCACCGTTGCTCGCTGGTTACCTGTGGCTGATCTTTGTATGGATCCTCATTAAGCCTGACATCAGAACGGGGCCGAACAATGCGGTCGACACCGCTATGTACGACCTCGCAAAGGACGCCGGTCGATCTGGGTTGGCCTAGGCGTCGGTGTGGCTGCGTACCTCGTCGGATCGGTCTCTCAAGGATTGTCGCCCCTGCTGTCGCCTCTACCTCGCAGGGCCATTAATGCCTTTTGGAAACATCTGCCTGCCGTCATGAGGCAGAGACTGAGCAAGCGCAGCTCTGCAGCGGCGAAGCTCGAGCAGTCGGAGTTTGACCCGATTCAGCAGTATTTTCTAGAAGCGCACAGGAAATTACCTCCGACCGCGAGTGGTCTGCAACGGAGTCGAGTTTGCTGGGCCGCGCATGCATGCGCTTCTCACTAGGACTTCGCAGGCCAGCATCGGGATCGAAATGGAGCTACAGCTACCGCGACTTTGCTGTTAACTGAGAGAGGCAGCCAGCCTGACCCGCAACTGTTTTCGGAGGCCGACCTTTTGAAGCGGAGCGGGAACTACGGCTTGCCGTCGTGCCGCCGTTATTCGCTATCGGGATCTTCCTCGACTGCAACCAATCATCATGGTTTTGTTTGGCGCTTGTCCCGATAGCCGTCCTGCTCTGGCAAGCGCACACACGAAATCTGGAATTCAGGTCTTTGATGTTTGGCGCTGTGGCACGTGGTCTCGCGCGCTCCCGGAGCGTCGAGGAATTCAGAACGTGGACCGAGCGCTTCCTCGAAGCGGTCCCTGATCAGATGGCAGCTACCGAGACTGACCCCGACACTGCGACGCCACATCCCTAGTAGACGGTCCGGGAGCGGTCGCGGTGGTCTCTCTGTCGGCTCGAATTGCTTTAAAGGGTACTTTCGCAAACCGCTGCCAACCCCGCACCAACACCTACCACCACCCCGAAAAACTGTTGCCCACCAACGACAATGACGAGGAAGGCAGCGAAGCGCCCTAGCGGCAGCCGAGCCGCGGCCGGCCCGTGGTCGAATAGGCCATGCTGTTCCGCCAGCTGGAGTACTTCGTGGCCCTCGCGCAGGAGCGTCACTTCGCGCGGGCAGCCAGCGCGTGTTACGTGTCGCAGCCGGCGCTGTCGGAGGCGATCCGCAAACTCGAGCAGGAACTCAAGGTTCCCCTAGTCCGGCGTGGGCAGAAGTTCGAAGGCCTCACACCGGAAGGCGAGCGGCTGGTGCCCTGGGCGCGTCGCATCCTGGCCGACCGCGACGCCCTGAAGCAGGAAGTCGCGGCCCTGCACACAGGGCTCACCGGCGAGCTCCGGCTCGGAGTGGTTCCCGCGGCGTCGACAACGGTTGCGCTGCTGACGGATCCGTTCTGCGCCGCGCATCCGCTGGTCCGCGTGCAACTCGAGGTCAATTTGCGGTCGGCGGGCATCGTCGACAGGGTCCGCCGCTTCGAGTTGGACGCCGGCATCCTCTACCCCGACCAGCAGGACACCGCCGACCTGCTCGTCACCCCGCTGTATCACGAACACCCCGTACTCATCGCCGCGCCCGAACTGCTCGGTGCCCATGACGAGACCATCGCCTGGGCCGACGTCGTGCGACTGCCGTTGTGCCTCCTCACCGACGGCATGCGGGGGCGCCGCGTCATCGACGAGGCCCTCGCCACCCAGGGCCTCGAGGTAACCCCACAGCTGGAGACCGACTCGGTGGTGGCGTTGCTCGCGCACGTCCGCACCGGCCGGTGGGCCAGCATCGTCCCGCAACCCTGGATCCAAACCCTGGGCGTACCCGCGGGAGTCAGCGTGCTGCGGTTGCGAAGCCCGTCCGTCACGGCGCTCATCGCGCTGGTGACGAATCGCGCCGAGCCGGGCTCCTTGCTGACCCGCGCGCTGCGGCAGACCGCGCTCGACGCACGCATTGGCGCCGCGCTCAACGAACCCTCATAACCCACCGCTGTCTGCGGTGATCGGTGCCGCCTATCGGCCGGTCGGAACAGCGTCTTGGACGGCCACCTGACCCCGTCACCAGACTGAAAGTGGTTGTGAATCAACGACGGAGCGAGGAGAGGCTCAATGGCCAAGTGTGTGATGGTGCTCTATCCGGACCCGGTGACCGGGTACCCTCCCGAGTACGCCCGCGACAGCGTCCCGGCCATCGCCGGCTATCCCGACGGCAGCACCGTGCCGAGCCCCGCGGCCATCGACTTCACCCCCGGTGAATTGCTCGGCTGCGTCTCCGGCGCGCTGGGCCTGCGGAAGTTCTTCGAAGACGGCGGTCACGAGCTGGTGATCACCTCGGACAAGGAAGGCCCGGATTCGGAGTTCGAGCGGGCGCTGCACGACGCCGAAATCGTGATCTCGCAACCCTTCTGGCCCGCATACCTCACCAAGGAACGCATCGCCAAGGCCCCCAATCTCAAGCTGGCGTTGACCGCCGGCATCGGCTCGGACCACGTCGACCTGGACGCGGCGCAGGAACGCGGGATCACCGTCGCCGAGGTCACCTACAGCAACAGCATCAGCGTGGCCGAGCACACGGTGCTGCAGATTCTCGCGCTGGTGCGCAACTTCGTGCCCTCGCACCGATGGGCGACCGAAGGTGGCTGGAACATCGCCGATTGCGTGCAGCGCGCCTACGACCTCGAGGGCATGGACGTGGGGCTGATCGCCGCCGGCCGGATCGGGCGTGCGGTGTTGCGCCGGTTAGCGCCCTTCGGCGTCAACCTGCACTACACCGACACGCGCCGGCTCTCGCCGGAAGTGGAGCGGGAACTCAACGTGACGTTCCACCCCGACGTCGAATCGCTCGTCCGGGCCGTCGACATCGTCTCGATCCACTCTCCGCTCTACGAGGCCACGCGCCAGATGTTCAACGAGAAGCTGCTGGCGACCATGCGGCGCGGCTCCTACATCGTCAACACCGCGCGCGGTGAGGAGACCGTGCCGGAAGCGATTGCGGCTGCCCTGCGCAGCGGCCAGCTCGCCGGGTACGCCGGTGATGTGTGGTACCCGCAGCCGCCTCCGCCCGACCACCCGTGGCGCACCATGCCGAACAACGCGATGACGCCGCATGTTTCGGGCACGACGCTGTCCGCGCAGGCGCGCTACGCCGCGGGCACCCGCGAGATCCTGGAATGCTGGTTCGCGGGCCGGCCCATCCGCCCCGAATACCTGATTGTGGAGGGCGGCCAGCTGGCGGGTACCGGGGCGCAGTCGTACCAAAGGGTCGCCCAAAACGCCTGATGTCGTTGTGCTCAGCCGTGCCGGATTGTCGCCGCGGGCAAGGACACCGGTGGGACGTAGGTGCCGATCAGGTCGCGGTGCCACCAGGTGCCCTCGCGGCGCAGTTCGGACGGCGTGGTGAAGCGGTAGCGGTACAGCTGCGCGCGGACGTGGCGCGGCGGCGCGTCCGGGAACGGATTGCGCCGCAACAGCTTCAACGTCGCGGGGTCGTTGTGCAACAGCCGCCGCAGGAACGGCAGCAGCCATGGCTGCGCGTATCCCGGTGACAGGGCGGCGAACCACATCAGCCAGTCCAGGCGCAGGTGGTACGGCGCCCACTGACGTGGGAGTCGGCGTACCGACCCCGGTTTGCCCTTGAATTCGTATTCCCCCCAGGCCGTGCGGTCGGTCAGGTCCGCGTCGGCGGTGCCCTCGATCACCACCTCGTGACGGATGCGTCCGACGCTGCCGAACGCCCCGTACGTGTTTACCAGATGAAAGGCATTGAAGGACATGTTCATTCGCTGTCGCGAGGAGAGCATGTTGCGCACCGGCCAGTAGTTGAGCACCAGCACCGCCGCCGCGACCGCGGCCACCAGCGCGGCGAACCACGTCGGCGCTACCGGCCACACCGGCTGCGCGAGGTGCACCGACCCGGGCAGCACCGCATTGACCGACGTGTCGTCGATGGCGCTGCAAGCCAGCAGGATCGTCACCCAGTTGAGCCACGCGAAGTTGCCCGAGGCGACCAGCCACAGCTGGGTGACCGCGATGATCGCCGCCGCCACGCTGGCCACGGGTTGCGGCGCGAACAAGCCGAACGGCACCACGAGTTGCGACAAATGGTTACCCGCCGCCTCGATGCGGTGCAGCGGCTTGGGCAGGTGGTGGAAGAACCAGCTGAGCGGCCCGGGCATCGGCTGCGTCTCGTGGTGGTAGTACAGGCAGGTCAAATCGCGCCAGCACGCGTCGCCGCGCAACTTGATCAGGCCCGCCCCGAATTCGACGCGGAACAACAGCAACCGCACCATCCAGAGCGTCAGCACGGGCGGCGCGACGTCGCCGTTGCCCAAGAAGATCATCAAGAATCCGGTCTCCAGCAGCAGCGACTCCCAGCCGAAGGCGTACCACGTCTGCCCCACGTTGACGATCGACAGGTACAGCGCCCACAGCGTCAGCCAAATGCCCATCGACACCGCAAGCGGCACCGCGTCGGCCGCGCCGGCGACCATGGCCGCCGACAACGCCGCGCCGCACCAGGCGACGGTCGCGAACAGCCGATCGCTGTAGTGCACCTGAAACAGGCTCGGCGCGCGCCAAAATGACTGCGTCGCCAGGAACCGTGGCACGGGCAGGATGCCGTTGCGGCCGATCAGCGCCCGGAATTGCGTGGCGGCGGCGACGAACGCCAGCAGGTAGACCACCGCGACGCCGCGCTGGAGCACCAGCCTGCCCAGCCAGTATTCCGGCGCGGACAACCAGGTCATGGCCGGGCCTCCTTGGTGGATCGGCGCTGTCATCCACTCGCATATCCAATGCCGCCGCCGGTAAACCGGCCGGTTACCGGTCCGGCGACGCCGCGCCGGGATCGGCCGCCGCGTCGTCCGGGACGACGGCGCGGGCGGCCACGGCAGCCAGCGACAGCAGCGCCAACAGCTGCACCGTCGCCGAGTGACCGGCGTAGCCGTCGACGGACCGCCAGGGCTGCCGCGACAGCGCGGCGCCGGCCAGGATCAGGCCCGCGGCGCTGACCACGAGGGTGGCCCGGTCCACGCGGTGGCCGCGCCGCCAATACCGCACGGCCAGCGCGCCACCGACCACGGCGGCCCCGGCCACGCCGGCGATCACCGCGGCGGCGCCCACGGCCGCGACGGCGGCCCAGGCGCCGGGCCGCCACGGTCGCGCCGGCGCTGGCATGGGGTCGTCTCTCTTGCGACGGGTGCGCCAGAACGCCAGCAGGGCCAGCAGGGGCAGCAGCGCCAGGCCGACCGCCAGGCCGGCGCGGTAGAGCCCGTTGGAGGAGAAGGTCAGCGTGATGGTGCCCGGGTCGCCCGCCGGGACCACCCAGCCCTGCTGCCATCCGTTGACCGCCACCGGCGTCAGCCGGGCGCCCGCGCTGGTGCGCGCCACCCAGCCGGGGTTGCTGCTTTCCGGGATCACCAGCACCCGCGAGGCGGGCGACGGCCCGGCCCGCACCACGCGCCGGGCGGGGCCCCACTCCTGCCACGTGGGAACCACCGCGCCCGAACACATTTCGCTAACGGAAGGGGTGGACAGCTCGACACCGTCGACGACGAACTGGGCACCGGGGCTGATCAACAGCTCCTGCTTGCCCGCGGGCAACGCGATCGGGTCCCGCTCGCAGGGCACCGCCGCGACGGGGTCACCGTCGAGCAGGGCGCCTGCGGTGGTGTGGATCGAGGTGTGCAGGAAGCGGCCGGCAACGGCGATCACCGGGCCCTGCACTGGTCCGTCACAGCCGAGGTCGACCCGGCGAAGGCGGTTGCGGGCGGCGTCGGCCGGCGCGATCGGGGCGCCGTCGGCGCCGAGCACCGCCACCTCGGCCAGCCCCGGCGGCTTGAGCTGATCGAAACCCAACGCGTTGCGGTCGATGATGTCTTCCCAGTCGAGCAGGCTGATGGTCACGGTGTCGGTCAGCCGCGGGCGCACGGGCACCGTTTGGGGGCTGCCGTCGCGATCGGCCGGTAGCGGCGCGACCTGCGGGCCGTCGCCGAGGTTGACGGCGACCATGGTGGGGTGGGCGGGCAGCACCGACCTGCTGGGCGCCAACCGCACCGCCGACACCACGGTGGGGTGCGGCAGGGTGAGTGTCAGCGTGGGTGGTGTCTTGTGTTGCACCACCCGCTGCGGCGCCGTCCACGCGGTGGACGGATCGCCGTCCGTCGCCGCGTATGCCGATCCGAGGACGTCGATGAGGTCCGAGTCTCCTTGTGCGCGAACGGTGTTGGGTTCGGCGATCAGGTCGGCGAGCTTCGGGCCCTGGCGGGGTCGCACCCACAACACCGGGGTCACTGACGTCGGTGCCGGGACGGTCAGCGTTCGGCTG
Source organism: Mycobacterium sp. E2462 (assembly GCF_001672685.1). Taxonomy (NCBI): domain Bacteria; kingdom Bacillati; phylum Actinomycetota; class Actinomycetes; order Mycobacteriales; family Mycobacteriaceae; genus Mycobacterium; species Mycobacterium sp. E2462. The sequence goes on along the minus strand of NZ_LZKC01000035.1, from coordinate 35,478 downwards.
AAGTTCACCGGTTCCTCGGCCGTCAACGCCATCGACGACGCGCACCGCACCCCGTCGGGCGCCGGGGCGCAGCCGGGCCTGCCAAGCAGTTCCGATCCCAGGTCCCAGCGGGCGACGGCGGAACCCGGTGGGGGGCCGGGCACTTCGACGGTGTGCCGCAGGTCGACGTGGTGGGCGAACCCGGACGCGTCGAACTGGGTGATCGCCAGGTCGGTGATGCCGAACTGCACGCCCGGTGAGCCGTCGTCGGTGGCGGCGGCGGTGATCCGCACCCACGGCGTCTCGCCGTAGGGCAACGCCGCGACGAGCGGCTTGCCCGGCTCGTCGAAGCGCAACGTGGTGCTGCCCGTGGCGGTTTCGACGAGGATGCGGCGCACCTGGGCCCCGACGGCCGTCGCGCTGGGTGTCAGGGTGATCGCCGCGTTGGTCACCGGATGGTCGAAATCGATGCGCAGCCACTGCCCGACGGCCGACTGCAGCGAGTTGGACACCCACGCCGTGGCGGGGTCCCCGTCGACGGCCGCCGTCGGGGCGGTCGCCGGCGCGACGTCGGGCATCGCGGTGGAGTCCGACGACGAACTCGACACCGTGATGCGGCCGCCCGTCCAGGCGCCGTTGACGGGGTCCGCGCCGGGCACCGGGTAGTCGGGCACGCGGTTGTAGGTGTGCCGCGCGTCGCCGGGCGAGCGGACGGCCGACGAATGTTGGTCCACCCGGCCGTAATCGGTCTCGCGCGCCACCGGGGTGTCGGTCACCGTCACCGCCGGCGCCGGCAGGTCGGCGCCACGCGCGTCGGCCGTCAACAGCACCGGGCCCAGGGATGCCCGGCCAAGCAGTCGGCGGCGCTCGTCGAGGCGCAACAGCACTTCCGGCCCGCCGTCGACCCGCGTCAGCGCGTCGGTGTCCACGAGATAAGGCGCGCCGGGATTGCGGCTGTCGGGGGTTTCGACGGCGTAGATCTCCACCGCCGGGAAGCGCGGCCGCAACCCGCTGTCGGTGACGAAACCCGTCAGCGTCCCGGGCCCGACCGGGTCGCCGAACTGCGCCACCTTCCGCAGCCCCGGCGAGCCCTCGACGGCGCGGTGCACCAGGATCGGGCGGGCCGAGCGCGACGTGTCCGGATCCAGGTCGTTGCGCACCGCGAGATACGAAATGCCTTGGCGGGCAAGAGTATCGGCGAGCCCAGGCGACGGGCGTCCCGCCGCGAACAAACGTTGCACCGAATCCAGGGCGCGGATGGTCTGCGGCGGGGTCAGCGGGATCGAATCGCGCACCCCCCAGGGGCTGTCGCCGAGGACCTGCAACGGCTCGTCGTGGCTGGTGCCCCACACCTGGGTGGCGAACGGGGCCCCGGGAACCACCAGCACCCGGCCGGGCTGCGGCGTCGCCTTGTTGTGCTCGGTGAGCCAGTGGGCGGCGTCCTGCCAGTACCGCGGGATCGCGGTGAACGTGCCGGGCGGGGTCAGCCGGCCCGTCCAGGCCAGCGACGTGCTGACCGCCAGCGCCGTCAGGATGACGACAACCACCGCCACCCGTTTGTCCCGCTCGGGGTGGGCGAACGCCCGCAGCCACGCCGTCGTCGGGCCCGCACCGGGCAGCGGGACGCGACCCAGCAGCTGCGCCAGGCCCAACACGATGGGGATCCTGATCACCGATTCGAGCTTGTGCACGTTGCGCAGCGGCGCGCCGGCGGCGTCCAGGAAATACTGCACCTGGTGGGCCACCGGCGAGCCCAGCCCGCCGCTGTAGCCCGCGGCCAGCAACGCCACTCCCAGCATCAGCATGGTCACCAACCGCCCACGGGCGGGCATGCCGGCGCTGGCCAGGCCGGCCAACCCGGCCGCCGCGACCAGGCAGGTGCCCAGGACGGCGGCCGACCCCGTCACCAACGGCGAACCCGCCGTGGCGGTCGGGGCGACGAAGGGTGTCCAACTGTCGGTGCCGCGCAGGGTCTCGACCAGCGACGACCATTGCGTGGTCACCCCGGAGGACTCGATGAAGTCGAGGAACGGCGGGCTGATCGTGCGCAGCATCGCCAACGCCACCACCCACCACAGCGTCGCCAGCAACAGCGACACCAGCCACCAGCCGGTGTAGCGCCACCACAACCGGTTAGGCCGGTGGCACGCCCACCAGATGACCGCGGGCAGGCAGCCGGCCAGCGTGGCGATCGCGTTGACCGCGCCCATCAACGCCACGGCCAGCCCGGCCCGGCCGGCGAACCCGCGCACCGACCTGGTCGTCGACCCCTGCAGCGCCAGGATGGTCGGCAGCAGCACCCAGGGCGCGAGCATCATCGGCAGGGTCTCCGACGAGATCGACCCGAGCGTGGTGAGCACCCGCGGCGAGAACGCGAACGCGGCGGCGGCGATCACCCGGGCGGGCGTGCTGCCGATCCGCAACGCCTCGGCGACCCGCAGCAGGCCCCAGAAGCCGGCGGTGAGCAGCAAAGCCCACCACAGGCGCTGCGTCACCCACCCCGGCATGCCCACGGCGTGGCCCGCCAGGAAAAAGGCGCCGTGCGGAAACAGATACCCGTAGGCCTGGTTCTGGGCCTGCCCGAACGGCAGCTCGCTGTTCCACAGGTTCGTCGCCCGGGCGAGGAACCGCAGCGGATTCGCGGTGAGGTCGAGCTTGGTGTCGGGGGAGATCCGGCCGGGAGACTGCGCGAACGTCAGCGCGCAGGCGATCGCCCCGACCAGCCACAGGCACCGTCGCGGCAGGGGCGCAGCCGTGGAACGCGAGATCGGCGCCGACCCCGCCCGCGGCCGTGAAGAGTGTGGCGGTGATCCGCTGCGCCCGGCCTGGCCGCTAGCTACGGTTGCCGTACTCGACCCGGTTGAGCACTGACGACTGCGGATCGCCCCCGGGAAGTGGCGGCTTCGTGTCCTGCTGCACCATCAACGTGATCCCGAAGATCGCGGCCGCGCCCAGCAGCAGACCAACCACCACGCTCGCGGCGGCGGGCGCAACGATCCGGTTCATCGACGGCTCCTCGGGCTTGCGGTGCGGGCGGTGGACTTTCAGGGGCCTTCGAAGGGAAGGCCATCTCGCCTCAACCTAGCAGAACGGCGGCGGGCCGCCCGGCCCGCGCGTCACCAGTGCAGACAGTGCCCGTGGATGCACCGGTCGCCGTACTGCACCACGCTGGGGCCGGCCGGCCGCGGCGCGCTCTGCGCCGGCGCGGGGCCGTGGTCGGCGTAGCTCTCCGCGGCCAGCGTGACCCCGAAGGTCGCGGCGACCCCCAACACCAGCCCCGCCGCGACACTGGCCGTAGCGGCCAGGGTGAAACCGGCCATCGCGGGCTCCTCCCTGCCAGCCGTTGAACTCGCTGGCCCCCTGATCAGCAACGTACCGCTGATCCCCCCTGGCGCCGGGAACGAAACGCACGCCTGACAGCATGGCCCGATGGCATTCTCGCGCGCCCTGGCGGTGCTCGCCGCCGCGACGGGCTTGCTGGCGGGCTTGACAGGCTGCGGGCACCACGCGCGGCCACCCGCGTCGTCGGCCCCGTCGAGCAGGCCGGCTGCCGCGCCGGCGCCCCCGGCCTGCGGCGACCTGGGCGCGCTGCCGCTGCGCGACAAGCTGGCCCAACTGCTGATGGTGGGCGTGAAGAACGCCGACGACGCGCGCGCCGTCGTCACCGGCCAGCACGTCGGCGGCATCTTCATCGGCAGCTGGACGGACCTGTCGCTGTTCAACGGGCCGCTGGCCGACATCACGGCCAAGGCGGGGCCGCTACCGCTGGCCGTCAGCGTCGACGAAGAGGGCGGCCGGGTGTCGCGGCTGAAGTCGCTGATCGGGGCGGCGCCCTCGGCGCGGCAGCTCGCGCAGACCCAAACGCCCGCACAGGTGCACGACCTGGCGGCGGCCCGCGCCAAGAAGATGCATGACCTGGGCATCACCGTCGATTTCGCCCCGGTCGTCGACGTCAGCGACGAACCCGACGACAGCGTCATCGGCGACCGCTCGTTCGGCAACGATCCGCAGCAGGTCACCGAGTACGCCGGCGCCTACGCGCAGGGCCTGCGCGACGGCGGGCTGCTGCCGGTGCTCAAACACTTCCCCGGTCACGGCCACGGCTCGGGTGACTCGCACACCGGCGGCGTCGTGACGCCGCCGCTGAGCGCCCTGCAGGGCAGCGACCTGGTGCCCTACCGGACGCTGGTGAAGGCCACGCCGGTCGCGGTGATGGTCGGCCACCTGCAGGTCCCGGAGCTCACCGGCACCGACCCGGCCAGCCTGAGCCCCAAGGCCGTGCAGCTGCTGCGCGACGGCGTCGGCTACGGCGGCCCGCCGTTCACCGGGCCGGTGTTCAGTGACGACCTGTCCAGCATGGCCGCGATCTCCGACCGGTTCGGGGTCGCCGAGGCGGTGCTGCGCACCCTGCAGGCCGGCACGGACATCGCGCTGTGGGTCACCACCGACGAGGTGCCCGCCGTTTTGGACCGGCTGCAGCAGGCGGTCGCCGCGGGCGACCTGTCGGCCCAGCGGGTCGACGAGTCCCTCGGCCGGGTGGCGGCGATGAAGGGTCGCAGCCCCGCCTGCGGCCACTAGCGCGCCGGTCGCGCGGCCGGTGGACGCTCATCGGGTCGCTTACCCTGGAGTCAGTTGGACGGAAGGTAAGCGATGGCGGGTGGTACCAAGCGGTTACCGCGCGCTGTCCGCGAGCAGCAGATGCTCGACGCCGCCGTGCAGATGTTCTCGGTCAACGGCTACCACGAGACCTCGATGGACGCGATCGCCGCCGAGGCCGAGATCTCCAAGCCGATGCTCTACCTGTACTACGGCTCCAAGGAAGACCTGTTCGGCGCCTGCCTGAACCGGGAGCTCAGCCGCTTCATCGACGCGGTACGCGCCGACATCGACTTCACTCAGAGCCCAAAAGAGTTGCTGCGCAACGCCATTGTGTCGTTCATGCGTTACATCGACGCCAACCGGGCGTCCTGGATCGTGATGTACACCCAGGCCACCAGCTCGCAGACCTTCGCGCATGTGGTGCGCGAGGGGCGCGAGCAGATCATCGAACTGGTCGCGGGACTGGTCCGCGCCGGCAGCCGCGCCCCGCGCTCCGAGCGCGAACACGAGATGATGGCCGTCGCGCTGGTGGGCGCCGGTGAGGCGACGGCCAACCGGCTCAGCACCGGGGACGTCGACGTCGACGAGGCGGCCGAGTGGATGATCCACCTGTTCTGGCACGGGTTGCGGGGCGCGCCGGGTGAGCGGGACGCCGCGGCGGCGCGCCACGACAAAACCGGCGCCTAGCCCTACATTCGTGGGGTGGCTGTGTCGCCCGTACCCGCTCGCCACCCCGCCCCCAACAGCCTCGACTTCTTCGCCGCCGCGATCATCGTCGGCCTGCTGGCCGGCGTCGCGGGCGTCGCGACGACGGTCGTGTTGCGTCTGGTGCAGCACGCCACCTACCACTACCAATTCGGTGCGATGTTGGCCGGTGTCGCCGCCAGCGGCCTGGTGCGGCGCACCGTCGGCCCGATGATCGGAGGCGCGCTCGCGGGAGCCGGCTGGTGGCTGCTGCGACGCCGCGTAGACGTCCCGCCCCTGGCGGGCACCATCATGGGCCGCGAGCGCGTCCCCCGGCTGCCTTGGAGCCTCGACGCCCTGCTGCAGGTGCTCCTCGTCGGCTCCGGGGCTTCCCTGGGGCGGGAGGGGGCGCCGCGCCAGTTGGCCGCGGCGCTGGGCGATGCGGGGACGGGTTGGCTACGGCGGTTGTCCGACGACGACCGCAGGACGCTGCTGGCCTGCGCGGCCGGCGCCGGCCTCGGCGCGGTGTACGCCGTGCCGCTGGCGGGCGCCCTGTTCGCCGTGCGCATCCTGCTGCAAACCTGGCAGCCGCGGGCGGTCGGGGCGGCGTTGCTGTCCTCCGGCCTGGCCGTCGCCGTGGGCTCGGCCGTCACCCGCGACGAGCCCAACCTGCACTGGCCCGTGGGTGAGTCGACGTACCTGTTGACCGCGCACGGGCTGCTGCTGGCGCCCGTGACGCTGCTGGTGGGCCTGGCGTTCAACCGGTTGATGGCGGTCGCGCGGCCGCGTGCGGCCATGCGCGGCTGGCTGCTGGTTCCGGCGCTGGCCGGCGCGGGCCTGGTGACGGGCTTGTGCTCCTACCGGTGGCCGGAGCTGCCCGGCAACGGGCGCAGCATCCTGACCGTGAGCCTGGCCAGCGGCATGACGCTGGTCTCCGCGCTCGCCATTCTGGCGCTCAAACCGCTGCTGACCGCGTTGTTCCTGCGCGCCGGCGGGGCCGGCGGCTTGCTCACGCCGTCACTGGCCACGGGCGCGGCCGCCGGGGCGGCGCTGGTGCTGACGATCAACTGGGCCACCGGCACCGACCTGCACGTGCCGGCGGTGTCGCTGGCCGGCGCGGCCGGCGTGCTGGCGGTGACGCAGGGCTCACCGATCTGGGCGGCCATCTTCGTCTGGGAGCTCGCGCGGCCCCCGCTGTGGCTGTTTCTGCTGTTCCTGCTGACCGCGACCAGCGCCCACGGCATGCGAGTCCTTATCGCGGGCGGCGGCCGGACGCACGCCGGCTAGAGGCCCCGCACCGTGCCGGTCACGTGCGGGTAGCCCTTGGCGATATTGCGCAGCGTCAGGTCCCAGCCGTCGTGGCGCTCCTCGTTGTAGAGCCCCGTGGTCGCGGGCAGGATGACCGGCTTGCCGAACCGCACCGAGTACCGCACCGCGTCGGGCAGTCGTGCTTCGATATTCGCCAAAATGGCCGCCGCGCTGAACATCCCGTGCGCGATCACCGTCGGGAAGCCAAACAGCTTGGCCGCGATCGCATTGGTGTGGATGGGGTTGTGATCCCCTCCGACCGCGGCGTAGCGGCGGATCTGCGCGGGCGTGATGCGCAGCACGGTGCCCGGCGGCGGCAGCTTGGGCTGTTTCTGAGGCGGCGGTTTCGGCTCGTCGGACAGGCTGGTGCGCTGCTGGTGCAGGAACGTCGTCACCTGATGCCACGCGGTGTCGTTGCCGACGTTGACGTCGGTGACCAGGTCCACCAGCAGGCCCTTGCGGTGCTCCCGCAGGTTCTCGGCGTGCACGCGCACCCCGACGGTGTCGGTCACCGCGATCGGGCGGTACTGCGTGATGTGGTTCTCGACGTGCACCGAACCCATTGCGGCGAACGGAAAGTCGAACCCGGTCACCAGCGACATCAGCGCGGGGAACGTCAACGCGAACGGGTAGGTCAGCGGAACGTGATTGCCGTACCGCAATCCGGTGACCGCCGCGTATTCGGCCACGTTCGTACGGTCGATGGGTAGCTCCTCGACGGTGACCGTGCGGTTGGGCAGGTCCGTGCCGCGGGACACCACGGGCAGCGCGCCGGCCGCCGCGCGCAGCATGTTCTTCAGGCCGCTTGGCTGGTTCATGGCGTACTCCTCGGGTTCGTCAGGCGCCCAGCATGGCCTGGCCGCAGACGCGGATGACGTTGCCGGTCACCGCGTTCGACGCCGGGCTGGCGAAATAGGCGATGGTCTCCGCCACGTCCACCGGCTGGCCGCCCTGCAGCAGCGAGTTCAGCCGCCGGCCGACCTCCCGGGTGGCCAGCGGGATGGCCGCCGTCATCTGCGTCTCGATGAAGCCCGGCGCGACGGCGTTGATGGTGATGCCCTTGTCGTAGAGCTCCGGCGCCAGCGCCTGCGTCAGGCCGATCATGCCGGCCTTGGTGGTGGCGTAGTTGGTTTGCCCGCGGTTGCCGGCGATCCCGGCCATCGACGACAGGCCGATAACCCGGCCGCCCTCGCCCAGAGTGCCGTTGCCCACCAGCCCCTCGGTGAGGTGCAACGGCGCCAGCAGGTTGACGGCCAGCACCGAGTCCCAGCGCGCCTCGTCCATGTTGGCCAACAGCTTGTCGCGGGTGATGCCGGCGTTGTTGACCAGGATGTCGGCCCGCCCGCCGTGGTGCTCGCGCAGGTGCTCGGTGATCTTGTCCACCGCGTCTGGCGCGGTGACGTCGAGCCACAGCGCGGTGCCCCCCACCCGGCTCGCGGTCTCGGCCAGGGCCTCGGCCGCCGACTCGACGTCGATCGCGACCACGCGGGCGCCGTCGCGGGCGAACACCTCCGCGATGGTCGCCCCGATGCCGCGGGCGGCGCCCGTGACGATCGCGACCTTGCCGTCCAGCGGCCGGTCCCAGTCCGCCGGGGGAGTGGCGTCCGCCGCGCCGATGTAGAACACCTGACCGTCGACGTACGCCGACTTCGCCGACAGGATGAACCGCAGCGTCGATTCCAGGCCGGTCGCGGCGGGCTTGGCGTCGGGCGACAAGTACACCAGCGCCACCGTGGCGCCGTTGCGGAGCTCCTTGCCCAGCGAGCGGGTGAAACCCTCCAGGGCCCGCTGCGCGATGCGTTCCTCGGGGCTCGCGGCGGCGTCGGGCGTGGTGCCGATGACGGCCACCCGCCCGGAGTGCCCGAGGTTGCGCAGCAGCGGCGTGAAGAACTCGTAGAGCCCCTTGAGGCCTTCGGGGGTGGTGATCCCGGTGGCGTCGTAGACCAGCCCGCCGAACCGGTCGGCCCAGCGGCCGCCCAGGTTGTTGCCCACCAAGTCGTAGTCATCGGCCAGCGCCGCCCGCAGCGGCTCGGCCACCCGGCCCTCGCCGCCGATCAGCAGCGAGCCGGCCAGCGGCGGATCCCCCGCCCGGTAGCGGCGCAGCTGTTCGGGCTGCGGGAGGCCGAGCTGCTTGGCCAGGAACGAGCCGGGACCGGAGTTGACGATCTGGGAGAACAAATCGGACGAAGCCTTGGGAGCCACCGGAGCTACCTTCCCTGTTCTGTCTGGATGTCTGTCTGAGGTGTCTGTTTGAGGTGTCTGTCTGAGGTGCGGCGGATCAGCGTGGGTCGGCGGTGCGAAAGGTGTGCGAACGGGGTATGTCAGAGAACGCACGCCTAGCACCACCGTATCGAGGACGAACTTACTTCAGAGTAAGAACAGTGAGTAGTATGGCCCCAGACGGCCAGTCCCGAAACCGATGACCGGAGAGAAACGTGGCTCCTGCAAGTTCTGCGGCAAACACCCCGGCTAGTCAACGGGCGACAGCTCCCAGGCGGCCGGTGGCCGTGCTGGGCGGCAACCGCATCCCGTTCGCCAGGTCCGACGGCGCCTACGCCGAGGCGTCCAACCAGGACATGTTCACCGCCGCCCTGGGCGGTCTGGTCGACCGCTTCGGGCTCGACGGCGAGCGGTTGGGAATGGTTGTCGGCGGCGCTGTGCTCAAGCACAGCCGTGATTTCAACCTCACCCGCGAATGCGTGCTCGGTTCCGCCCTGTCGTCCTACACGCCGGCGTTCGACCTGCAGCAGGCCTGCGGCACCGGGCTGCAGGCGGCGGTGGTCGCCGCCGAGGGCATCGCGGCCGGCCGCTATGACGTGGCCGCGGCCGGCGGCGTGGACACCACCTCCGACGCGCCGATCGGGCTGGGCGACAACCTGCGCCGCACCCTGCTGAAGCTGCGCCGCGCCAAGTCGAACGTGCAGCGCCTCAAGCTGGTCGGCACGCTGCCGGCCACGCTGGGCGTCGAGATCCCCGTCAACAGCGAGCCGCGCACCGGGCTGTCCATGGGGGAGCACCAGGCGCTCACCGCCAAGCAGATGGGCATCAAGCGCGTCGACCAAGACGAGCTCGCCGCGGCGAGCCACCGCAACATGGCCGCCGCCTATGAGCGGGGCTTTTTCGACGACCTGGTCACCCCGTTCCTCGGGCTCTACCGCGACGACAACCTGCGGCCGGACTCCTCAGCGGAGAAGCTGGCCAAGCTGCGCCCGGTGTTCGGCGTCAAGGCCGGCGACGCGACGATGACGGCCGGCAACTCGACTCCGTTGACGGACGGCGCCTCGGTGGCACTGCTCGCCAGCGAGGACTGGGCCGCGGCCCACTCGCTGACGCCGCTGGCCTATCTGATCGACGCCGAGACCGCCGCCGTGGACTACGTGAACGGCCGCGACGGCCTGCTGATGGCGCCCACCTACGCGGTCCCGCGGTTGCTTGCCCGCAACGGCCTGAGCCTGCAGGACTTCGACTTCTACGAGATTCACGAGGCGTTCGCGTCGGTCGTGCTCGCCCATCTGCAGGCGTGGGAATCCGAGGAGTACTGCAAGGAGCGCCTGGGACTGGACGCCGCGCTGGGGTCCATCGACCGCTCCAAGCTCAACGTCAACGGGTCGTCGTTGGCCGCCGGGCACCCGTTCGCCGCCACCGGCGGACGGATCTTGGCCCAGGCCGCCAAGCAGCTCGCGCAGAAGAAGAGCGAACAGACCGGCGGTAAGCCCGTACGCGCGCTGATCTCGATTTGCGCGGCCGGCGGCCAGGGCGTGGCCGCCATCCTGGAAGCCTGAGCACGGGAGCGATTCAGCCGTGAAGCAATTCGGTCACAGCGGATTAGCCGCCCCGAGGGCGGGGTATCCGTAGTGCCGGATGGCCCCGTGTTGCGGTCTGACCCCCCGACCCCGACGGCAACACGGGGCATCCCTGGTTCGACCGTCTGTCATCCGCGAGGCAGGCGCACGAAAAGGGCCGCCGCTGGAACGAGGGGATCCAGCGGCGGCCTTTTGCACGCGCGGGCCGTCCCGCCCACGCCGGGCGCGGGTCGCCGACGAGAAATCCCCCGCTTCCCTTGCCCGGAAACGGGGGATTTCTGCGTCTGCCCTCGGTTGGCCTAGAAGGCGGCCTCGTCGAGCTCCATGATGTCGTTGTCCAGCGTCTCGATGACCTCGCGGGTGCTGGCCAGCAGCGGCAGGAAGTTCTTCGCGAAGAACGACGCCACCGCGATCTTGCCCTCGTAGAACGACCGGTCCTCGCCGCTGGCGCCGGCGTCCAGCGCCTGCACCGCGACGGCGGCCTGACGCTGCAGCAGCCACCCGATCACCAGGTCGCCGACGCTCATCAGGAAGCGCACCGAGCCCAGGCCCACCTTGTACAGGCTGGTCACGTCCTCTTGCGCCGCCATCAGGTAACCGGTCAGCGTGGCCGCCATCCCTTGCACGTCGGCCAGCGCCTTGGCCAGCAGCTCGCGCTCGGTCTTGAGCCGCCCGTTGCCGGACTCGCTGTCGACGAACTTCTGGATCTCACCCGACACGTGGGCCAACGCCACACCCTTGTCGCGGACGATCTTGCGGAAGAAGAAGTCCTGCGCCTGGATGGCCGTGGTGCCCTCGTAGAGGGAGTCGATCTTGGCGTCGCGGATGTACTGCTCGATCGGGTAGTCCTGCAGGAAGCCGGAACCACCGAAGGTCTGCAGGCTCTCGGTGAGCTTGGCGTACGCCTGCTCCGAGCCCACCCCCTTGACCACCGGCAGCATCAGGTCGTTGACCTTGACCGCCAGCTCCGCGTCCACGCCGTGCACCGCCTCGGCGACCGCCGCGTCCTGGTAGGTCGCGGTGTAGAGGTACAGCGCGCGCAGACCCTCGGCGTAGGCCTTCTGGGTCATCAGCGAGCGCCGCACGTCGGGGTGGTGCGTGATGGTCACCCGCGGCGCGGTCTTGTCGGTCATCTGCGTCAGGTCGGCGCCCTGCACGCGCGACTTGGCGTACTCCAACGCGTTGAGGTAGCCCGTCGACAGGGTCGCGATGGCCTTCGTGCCGACCATCATGCGCGCCTGCTCGATGACCTCGAACATCTGCGCGATGCCGTTGTGCACCTCGCCGACGAGCCAACCCTTGGCGGGCACGTCGTGCTGGCCGAAGGACAGCTCGCAGGTCGCGGAGACCTTCAAACCCATTTTGTGCTCGACGTTGGTGACGAAGACGCCGTTGCGCTCGCCCAGCTCACCGGTCTCGAAGTCGAACAGGAACTTGGGCACGAAGAACAGCGACAGGCCCTTGGTGCCGGGGCCGGCGCCCTCGGGGCGGGCCAGCACCAGGTGGAAGATGTTCTCGAACAGGTCGTCGGAGTCGGCGGAGGTGATGAACCGCTTCACACCGTCGATGTGCCAGGAGCCGTCCTCCTGCTGGACCGCCTTGGTACGGCCGGCGCCGACGTCGGAACCCGCGTCGGGCTCGGTCAGCACCATCGTGGAGCCCCAGCCGCGCTCGGCGCAGATGACGGCCCACTTGCGCTGCTCCTCGGTGCCGAGGTGGTACAGGATGTTGGCGAAGCCGGCGCCACCGCCGTACATCCAGACGGCCGGGTTGGCGCCGAGCAGGTGCTCGTGCAGCGCCCAGACCAGCGCGCGGGGCATCGGCATGCCGCCGAGCACCTCGTCGATGCCGACCTTGTCCCAGCCCGCGTCGGTGACGGCGCGGACGGACTTCTTGAAGGACTCCGGCAGGGTCACCGAATGCGTCTTCGGGTCGAAGACCGGCGGGTTGCGGTCACCCTCGACGAAGGAGTCCGCGACCGGACCCTCGGCGAGACGGCTGATCTCGGTCAACATTTCCTGGGCTGTGTCGGCGTCCAGGTCGGCGTACTCGCCCTGGCCCAGCGCCTTCTCAACGCCCAGGACCTCGAACAGGTTGAATACCTGGTCACGGACGTTGCTCTTGTAGTGGCTCACTACAGGTCCTCCTCGTTGAGAATGCCACTTGTGGTTGGGTACTAGGTCTAAGTTACCCACCAGTAACACCGCTAAAATATCGCTAGCGTCAGACGTATGCAAGCGAATGTGAGCTACATTTCATTGCCTAATTAACCAACCGGTTGGGCTAGTTAAACCCGGGCCGCCCGCGGCCGCTCTAGCTGCGGTGATGATGGAATCATGACGACTGTGCCAGGTGTCCCCGCCACCGCCGACGAGATCGCCACCGTCGACCTGCGGGCCGGCGCCGGAGCCCTGCGGGAGAGCCTGCGGGCGGCCGGTCATGACGTCGGGTTCTTCTATCTGATCGGCCACGACGTGCCGCCAGCGCTGACGACGCGGCTGCTGGCGGCGGCGCGCCGGCTGTTCGCGCTGCCACAGCGGGACAAGGACGCCGTCGCGATGGTGCGCAGCCCGCACTTCCGCGGCTACACCCGGCTCGGGGGTGAGCTGACCCGCGGCGAGGTGGATTGGCGCGAGCAGATTGATATCGGCCCGCAACGGCCGCCGATCGCCGGCCTGGGCCCTTCGGACTACCGCTGGTTGCAGGGCCCCAACCAGTGGCCGGCCGCGCTGCCGGAACTCCCCGGCGTGGTGGCGGAGTGGGACGCCGCGCTCTCGCGGGTCGCGCGCACCCTGCTTCGGCACTGGGCGGCGTCCTTGGGCAGTCCGCCCGACGTGTTCGACGCGGCCTTCGCCGGGGCGCCGGCGACCCTGATCAAGATCATCCGGTATCCGGCCGGCGCTGCCAGCGCGCAGGGCGTGGGTGCGCACCGCGACTCCGGCGTGCTGACGCTGCTGTTGGCCGAGCCAGGCAGCCGCGGGCTGCAGGTGCGCCGTGACGGCGGTGACTGGGTGGACGTGCCGCCGCGCGACGGGGCGTTCATCGTCAATATCGGGGAACTGCTGGAGGTGGCGACGGGTGGCTACCTGCGCGCCACCGAGCACCGCGTCGACCTGCGCGGCGCGCGCGCCGAGCGCATCTCGGTGCCGTTCTTCTTCAACCCGCGGCTGGACGCCCAGGTCCCGCTGCTGACGCTGCCGGCCGAGCTCACCGCGCCCGGCGCTGACGGCTGGACCCCGACGCGGGATCCATCGGACCCGATGTTCTCGGTCTACGGGCGCAACGCCTGGAAGAGCAGGTTGCGGGCGCATCCGGACGTGGCCGCCGCGCACGGTTTCCGGGCGGGCGACGCCGGGCCCGGTCGCGAGCCGGCCCGCAAGCCGGTCGAGCAGGGGCGATCGTGAGGCCGCCGGCGGTGGCAGGTAGGGTCGCCGATGTCAATCTGTCTCCGGCTCTAGGGGCGATCCGGTGAACTCGAACAACCAGCTGACACCGTCCTCGCTTCGCGAGGCCTTCGGTCACTTCCCCTCCGGGGTGGTCGCGATCGCCGCCGAGGTGAACGGCATCCGCGAGGGCTTGGCCGCCAGCACCTTCGTGCCCGTCTCACTCGATCCGCCCCTCGTCTCGTTCTGTGTGCAGAACACGTCGACGACATGGCCCAAGCTCAAGGACCTGCCGATGCTCGGCATCAGCGTCCTCGGCGAATCGCACGACGAGGCCGCGCGAACCCTGGCCGCCAAGACGGGCGACCGGTTTGCGGGGCTGGAGACGGTGTCGCGATCCACCGGCGCGGTGTTCATCAAGGGCACCGGCCTGTGGCTGGAGAGTTCGATCGAGCAGACGATCCCGGCGGGCGACCACACCATCGTCGTGCTGCGGGTCAGCGAGGTCACCGTGGACGCCGACGTCGCGCCCATCGTGTTTCACCGCAGCGCATTCCGCCGACTCGGCGTCTGAGCGCCCGCGGCCCTTCCGGTCAGGGCCGGTGGCTCAATTCCTGCCGGAAGTCCTCGATGCGGTGCTCGATCTCGGCGGCGTCGCCGTGCCGCCCCTCCTTGTGGGCCAGCTGGGCCCGCACCGACAACTGCCGGATCGCCGTGCGAATCTGGTTGAGACTGGCGGTTTCTCGGGTCAAATTCATCGACTGCCTTTCCGGTCGTAGCTCGACCGCCGTTACCGGCGGCGCGACAGGACGCAGTTTCGGTTACCCGATGCCACCCGGCCCATAACGCCGGGCGGGCACCGGATTCAGCGACGGAACAGCTTGTTGCCCAACCACACCACGGGGTCGTACTTGCGGTCGGCGACCCGTTCTTTCATCGGGATCAGCGCGTTGTCGGTGATCTTGATGTTCTCCGGGCACACCTCGGTGCAGCACTTGGTGATGTTGCAGTAGCCGAGGCCATGCTGTTCTTGCGCCTGGTTGCGCCGGTCGAGCGTGTCCAGCGGGTGCATCTCCAGCTCGGCGATCCGCATCAGGAAACGGGGCCCGGCGAACGCCTTCTTGTTCTCCTCGTGGTCGCGGACCACGTGGCAGACGTTCTGGCACAGGAAGCACTCGATGCACTTGCGGAACTCCTGCGAGCGCTGCACATCCTGCTGAGCCATCCGGTACTCGCCGGGCTGCAGCTCCTTCGGCGGCGCGAACGCGGGGATCTCGCGGGCCTTCTCGTAATTGAACGAGACGTCGGTGACCAGGTCGCGGATCACGGGGAAGGTCCGCAGCGGCGTGACGGTGACAACCTCGTCCTCGGCGAACGTCGACATCCGGGTCATGCACAGCAGCCGGGGGTACCCGTTGATCTCCGCCGAGCAGGAGCCGCACTTACCGGCCTTGCAGTTCCACCGCACGGCCAGATCCGGAGTTTGGGTCTGCTGCAGGCGGTGGATGATGTCGAGCACCACCTCGCCTTCGTTGACCTCGACCGTGAAGTCCTGCAACGCGCCGTTGGCGTCGTCGCCGCGCCACACGCGCATGGTCGCGTTGTAGGTCATTTCCCACTCCGTCCCGGATGGTCGGCCAACTCTTCGTCGGTGTAGTACTTCTCCAGCTCGCCGATCTCAAACAGCTCGAGCAGATCGGCCCGCATCGGCACCTGGTCCTTGCGGGTGACGGAGATGTCGGGGATCACCTCGTCACCGCCCGCGGCCTGGCAGACCAGCAGCACCTTGCGCCACGACGAGTCCATCGACGGGTGGTCGTCGCGGGTGTGCCCGCCGCGGCTCTCGGTGCGCTGCAGCGCGGCCTTGGCGACGCACTCGCTGACCAGCAGCATGTTGCGCAGGTCGATGGCCAAGTTCCACCCGGGGTTGTACCGCCGGTCGCCGTCGACGTGGATGTGCTTGAACCGCTCCCGCAGCTTGTCGAGCCGCGCGAGGGCCTCGGTGATCTCTTCCTCCTTGCGGATGATCCCCACCAGGTCGTTCATCGACTGCTGCAGCTCCAGCTGAAGGGTGTAGGGGTTCTCCGCGGCGGCGCCGTTGGTCGGCGTCTCGAAGGGGGACAGGGCCCGCTTGGCGGCGGTCTCGACGGCGTCCTCGGCGATCGTCGGGCGGCTGGACAGGGCGCGCACGTAGTCGGCGGCGCCGAGGCCGGCGCGGCGCCCGAAGACCAGCAGGTCCGACAGCGAGTTACCCCCGAGCCGGTTGGAGCCGTGCATGCCGCCGGAGCACTCGCCCGCGGCGAACAACCCGGGAACGGTGGCGGCGCCGGTGTCGGCGTCCACCTCGACGCCGCCCATCACGTAGTGACAGGTCGGCCCGACCTCCATGGGCTCCTTGGTGATGTCGACACCGGCCAGCTCCTTGAACTGGTGGTACATCGACGGCAGCCGCCGGTTGATCTCGGCGGGTGTCAGCCGGGAGGCGATGTCGAGGTAGACGCCGCCGTGTGGGCTGCCCCGGCCGGCCTTGACCTCCGAGTTGATCGCGCGCGCGACCTCATCACGCGGCAGCAGGTCCGGGGTGCGGCGCGCCGAGTCGTTGTCCTTGAGCCACTGGTCGGCTTCGCTCTCGGACTCGGCGTACTGGCCCTTGAACACCGACGGGATGTAGTCGAACATGAACCGCTTGTCGTCGGAGTTCTTCAGCACGCCGCCGTCGCCGCGGACGCCTTCGGTGACCAGAATCCCCTTCACGCTGGGCGGCCATACCATCCCGGTCGGGTGGAACTGGACGAACTCCATGTTGATCAGGCTGGCGCCGGCGCGCAGCGCCAGCGCGTGCCCGTCGCCGGTGTACTCCCAGGAGTTGGAGGTGACCTTGAACGACTTGCCGATGCCGCCGGTGGCCAGCACCACGGCGGGGGCCTCGAACAGGATGAAGTTCCCGCTCTCCCGGATGTAGCCGAAGGCCCCGGCGATCGCGTCACCGTCCTTGATCAGCTCGGTGATCGTCGTTTCGGCGTACACCCGGATCCGGGCCTCGTAGTCACCGAGTTCGGCGAAGTCCTCCTGTTGCAGCGAGACGATCTTTTGCTGCATGGTGCGGATCAGTTCCAGCCCGGTGCGGTCACCGACGTGGGCGAGCCGGGGGTAGGTGTGCCCGCCGAAGTTGCGCTGGCTGATCTTGCCGTCCTTCAGGCGGTCGAACAGCGCGCCGTAGGTCTCCAGCTCCCAGACCCGGTCCGGCGCCTCCTTGGCGTGCAGTTCGGCCATGCGCCAGTTGTTGAGGAACTTGCCGCCGCGCATGGTGTCGCCGAAGTGGGTCTTCCAGTTGTCCTTCGGGTTGGTGTTCCCCATGGACGCCGCGCAACC
Organism: Mycobacterium sp. E2462; assembly: GCF_001672685.1. Taxonomy (NCBI): domain Bacteria; kingdom Bacillati; phylum Actinomycetota; class Actinomycetes; order Mycobacteriales; family Mycobacteriaceae; genus Mycobacterium; species Mycobacterium sp. E2462. The sequence continues at coordinate 18,350 of NZ_LZKC01000035.1, read as the reverse complement.
GCCCTCGGCCATCACGGTGTGGGCCTTGCCGAACAGCGACTTGCACACCACGGCGACCCGCAGGCCCCGCTCCCTGGCTTCGATGACCGCGCGCAAGCCCGCGCCGCCGGCACCGATCACGACCACGTCGTAGGAGTGCCGCTCAACCTCAACCATAGAACCTCGCTAAGCCGATATTTGGTGATGCATGAATTGGCTTGTCAGCCAACGAATCTCAGGTCGGAGATGGTGCCGCTGGCCACCAGCGCGACGTAGAAGTCGGTGAGCATCAAGGTGCCCAGCGTGATCCACGCGAACAGTTTGTGTCGGGTGTTGATGACGCTGACCTGCGTCCAAATCCAATACCGCACAGGGTGCTTGGAGAAGTGCTTGAGCCGGCCGCCGGTGACGTGCCGGCAGGAGTGGCAGGACAGGGTGTAGATCCACAGCATGATGACGTTGCCCAGCAGGATCAGATTGCCCAGGCCGAAGCCGAATCCGCCCGGCCCGCTGTCGGAATGGAACGCGACGATCGCGTCGTAGGTGTTGATCACCGAGATGATGCCGGCGATGTAGAAGAAGTATCGGTGGGTGTTTTGCACGATCAGCGGAAATCGGGTCTCGCCCGTGTAGTGCTCGCGCGGTTCGGCGACCGCGCACGCGCTTGGCGACTGCCAAACGGTGCGGTAGTAGGCGCCGCGGTAGTAATAGCAGGTCAGGCGGAACAGCAGCAGGAACGGCAGCGACAGCGCCGCGTACGGCAGCCACCAGACGTCCGGGAGGAACTGCGGCCAGATGTCGCCCGCCTCACCGCAGCCCTTGCTGACGCACGGCGAGTAGAACGGCGTCAGGTAGTGGTATTTCGGGACGAAGAAGTAGTTCTGCTGGAATGCGCGGACCGTCGCGTAAATGAGGAACGCGGCGAAGCCGAGGTCGATACGCAACGGCGACATCCACCACCGGTCGGTGCGGAGGGTGCGTTGCGGAATGCGGGCGCGCGTCGGTGAAAAGACACCGGACGCAGGACGGTTCGCCGCGGGTGAGCTCATGTGATGTGTTCCTCTTCGAACGGGCTGTAGGTCGAAGGTTACACAGATAGGACGCCCCCGCGGGCGGGGGGCTTGTGTTGCCGGCCGCTTATCAGGCCCGGTTGTGACCCCCGACACCTTCGTCGTCGACGTCGCGCCAGAAGGCGCTGTCGTACGGGGTGTCGGGGATGGAGATCTTGTCGCCGGATTGCTGCACGGTGGCGCGCGCCAGGTCCAGTTCGGAGACATCGGTGTCGAGCAGCTGGACGTCGCTGAGGATGCGGTCGGCGTCGATCACGATGCGGCGCATCGCCGGGCTGTCGCCGTAGCGCGACCGCAACGAGGTCACACACCGCCGCAGGCCGCCGATGAGGTCGTGCAGCTCGGCGAGTTCAGTAGTGGTGGTCAACGTCGGTCTCCTCGCGGTAACAGTGTCATGGATCACACGGCTGCCTCGATACTAACCATGTCGCCCGCGTTGTGTGGGCCAGGTCACGTGCAACCGTGCGAGGAGCAAAGCCGGTCGGCACGTCGCCGACGCCGGGTGTGCGGGCGCGGGCGCCGCGGAACCACCCGTCGCGGCAAACCCCCGGAAAGACGCGTGTCACGCCCTGCGGCGGCCCGGCGGGCGACCGAGCCGGCGACGGGCCTGGTGTTTCGACAGCCGAAAGCCCGGCGCAGCGCCGCGCTGCGCCGGGCTCGGCTCCCGGCTCTTACTTCGTGATGGCGATCCGCTGGGCCTGCTGCCCGGCGTAGGCGCTGGCGACCCGTACGGTCAGCACCCCGGCGTCGTACGACGCGGTGACGGCGTCGCCGGTGACGTGGGCCGGCAACCGGAACGACCGGCGGAACGATCCGTACCGGATCTCCCGCAGCGTGCGGCCGCTCGCCTCCTCCGCGTGCTCGTCGCGGTGCTCACCGTGAACCACCAGTCGGGTTGCCCCGTGGCTCGAGTCGACCTCGACGGTGACGTCCTTCTCGACGTCGACGCCGGGCAGCTCCAGCCGCACGACGGCGTCGTCGCCGTCGCGAATGACGTCTGCCGCCGGGCTGAACCCGTTCGCGACGGGCTTGTTCCAGTCCGCGGCCGGGCCGAAGACATCGCGCAACCACCGGTCGGTGTCCCAGGCCGGACGCGACCACAGTGCGAGACTGCTCATGACGATCTCCTTACGCTTGCGTGTGAGTTGGCTGTGACCGACGCGGTGTCGATCCGCTACATCTACAAACATGAGCCGACCACGCTTAAGTTCCACCTCGGCGTTCGCCCGCGGCGAACGAATATTCACAAGGTTGGCTGTGAAGTGTGAGATCCTCGTCATAGGTCGGTCACATTGTGCGAAGTGACCGTAATTTCCCGCCGCTACCCTCAAAGCCATGGCTGCAGACGGGATTTCGCGCGCGCACTGTGCGCCTCGTCACATCATCGTAGTTGGTCATGGCATGGTGGGGCATCGATTCGTGGAGGCCCTGCGCGCCCGTGACACCGAGGGATTGTGGCGCATCACGGTTTTCGCCGAGGAGGCCGACGCGGCCTACGACCGCGTCGGATTGACGTCCTACACCGAGAGCTGGGACCGCACGCTGCTGGCGCTGCCCGGCAACGACTACGACGGTGACGAGCGAGTTCGGCTGGTCCTGAACCAGCGGGTGATTGAAATTGACCGCGGGACAAAGTCGGTCGTGACCGCCGACGGTCAGCGGCACGACTACGACGCGCTGGTGCTGGCGACGGGGTCCTACGCCTTCGTCCCGCCGGTGCCCGGTCACGACCTGGCCGCGTGTCACGTCTACCGGACGCTCGACGACCTCGACGCCATCCGCACCGACGCACAGCGGGCGGCGCAGACCTCGCACGCCGCCGCCGGCGTCGTGATCGGCGGCGGCCTGTTGGGTCTGGAGGCCGCGAACGCGTTGCGTCAGTTCGGCTTACGGACCCACGTCGTCGAGATGATGCCCCGCCTGATGGCCCAGCAGATCGACGAGGCCGGCGGCGCGCTGCTGGCCAGGATGGTCGGCGACCTGGGCATCGAGGTGCACGTCGGCACCGGGACCGAGGCGATCGAACCCGTCGAGCACGACGACGGCACCGTGTCGGTGCGGGTGCGGCTCAGCGACGGTGAGGTGGTGCACGCCGGCGTGGTGATCTTTGCCGCCGGCGTCCGCCCCCGCGACGAGATCGCCAGGGCCGCGGGCCTGGAGCTCGGCGAGCGTGGCGGCGTCATGACCGACTTGGCTTGCCGGACAAGCGATCCCGACATTTACGCGATCGGTGAGGTCGCCGCGATCGGCGGGCGCTGCTACGGCCTGGTCGGCCCGGGCTACACGTCGGCCGAAGTGGTTGCCGACCGGTTGCTGGACGGCGTCGCGGAATTTGGCGAGGCCGATCTGTCGACGAAGCTGAAGCTGCTCGGCGTCGACGTCGCGAGCTTCGGTGACGCCATGGGAAGCACCGAGAACTGCCTCGAGGTCGCGATCAACGATGCGGTCAACCGGACCTACGCCAAGCTGGTGCTCTCCGACGACGCCAAGACCCTGCTGGGCGGCGTGCTGGTGGGTGACGCCTCGTCGTACGGCGTGCTGCGGCCCATGGTCGGCAGCGAGCTGCCGGGGGACCCGCTCGCGCTCATCGCGCCCGCCTCCGGTGAGGCCCCGGCGCTCGGTGTTGGGGCGCTGCCGGACTCGGCGCAGATCTGCTCGTGCAACAACGTCACCAAGGGCGACCTGAAGTGCGCGATCGCCGACGGCTGCGCCGACGTGCCCGCGCTGAAGTCGTGCACCGCGGCCGGAACCTCGTGCGGGTCCTGCGTGCCGCTGCTCAAGCAGCTGCTCGAGGCCGAGGGCGTGGAGCAGTCCAAGGCGCTGTGCGAGCACTTCAGCCAGTCGCGGGCCGAGCTGTTCGAGATCATCTCGGCCACCGAGATCCGCACCTTCTCCGGCCTGCTGGAGCGCTTCGGCCGCGGCAGGGGCTGCGACATCTGCAAGCCGGTGGTCGCGTCGATCCTGGCGTCGACCGGCTCCGACCACATCCTGGAGGGCGAGCAGGCCGCGCTGCAGGACTCCAACGACCACTTCCTGGCCAACATCCAGAAGAACGGCAGCTACTCGGTGGTGCCGCGGGTGCCGGGCGGTGACATCAAACCCGAACACCTGGTGCTGATCGGCCAGATCGCCCAGGACTTCGGCCTGTACACAAAGATCACCGGCGGGCAGCGGATCGACATGTTCGGCGCCCGGGTGGACCAGCTGCCGGAGATCTGGAAGCGGCTGGTCGACGGCGGCATGGAGTCCGGCCACGCCTACGGCAAGTCGCTGCGCACGGTGAAGAGCTGCGTTGGCACCGACTGGTGCCGCTACGGGCAGCAGGATTCGGTGCAGTTGGCCATCGATTTGGAGCTGCGCTACCGCGGGTTGCGGGCTCCGCACAAGATCAAGATGGGCGTCTCGGGGTGCGCGCGCGAATGCGCCGAGGCCCGCGGCAAGGACGTCGGTGTCATCGCCACCGAGAAGGGCTGGAACCTTTACGTCGGCGGCAACGGCGGCATGACGCCCAAGCACGCCCAACTGCTGGCCAGCGACCTCGACACCGAGACGTTGGTCCGCTACGTCGACCGGTTCCTCATGTACTACATCCGCACCGCGGACCGGCTGCAGCGCACCGCGCCGTGGGTCGACTCGTTGGAAGGCGGCCTGGACCACGTGCGTGAGGTCGTGTGCGAGGACTCGTTGGGCCTGGCCGCGGAATTCGAGGCGGCCATGGAGCGGCACGTCGACAACTACAAGTGCGAGTGGAAGGGCGTGCTCGAAGACCCGGACAAGCTGTCGCGGTTCGTGTCCTTCGTCAACGCCCCGGACGCCGTCGACCCGACGGTGACCTTCACCGAGCATGCCGGGCGCAAGATCCCCGTGTCCATCGGCATGCCGAAGATCCGAGCGCAGTCCGCCGCCGGCGACACGAACCAAGGCGTCGCCGTGATCGACGAGCCGCGCCACTGAATCGGAAGGAAACATGACGCTCCTCAACGACATTCAGGTGTGGACGACCGCCTGCGCCTACGACCGGCTGATCCCGGGCCGCGGCGTCGGTGTGCTGCTCGACGACGGCGCCCAGGCGGCGCTGTTCCGGCTGGACGACGGCTCGGTGTACGCCATCGGCAACGTCGACCCGTTCTCGGGTGCGGCGGTGCTCTCCCGTGGGATCGTCGGCGACCGGGGTGGCCGGATCGCGGTCCAGTCGCCGATTCTGAAGCAGGCGTTCTCGCTGGAAGACGGTGAGTGCCTTGACGATCCGAGCTACTCGGTGCCGGTGTACCCCGCGCGGGTCACGGCCGACGGCCTGGTGCAGGTCGGCCGCGTCGCCCGTTAGCGGGTGATGTCGCCGACCAGGTAGCGCTGCATCGTCGGCCCGATGGCGTCGACGATCTGGTCCACCGACATCGAGTGCAGTGGCTCCGAGCGGATGCCGTAGCGCATGATGCCCAGGCCGACCAGCTGCGAGGCGCACAGCGATGCCCGCATCGCGACCTTGTCGGCGCCCAAGATCTTCAGCAGCGGGCCGAACACCGGACCGATGAACATGTTCTGCACGACTTCGGCGGTCTTGGCCATGCCGGTGGAGGCGATCGCGCTGGCGGCGAACGGGCCGCCACCGGCGGCGTCCCAGGTGGTGATCAGCGTCCGCAGCGTGCGGCGGCCCACCTGATTGACGCCCCCGGTGACCATGCGGTCGATGAATTCCGGTGTGCCGAACGGCAACCGCAGCATCTTGGCGACGGGGTCCAAGAGCCCGTGCGACGGCTCTTCGCGGCGCGGCATGGTGCCAGGATCGCCGCTATCGCGGCAAAGATCAAGCGACCGCGCGGCGCGGCTGCCCGGACGCGTGCCGGGCCGTCGGGGCGAGGGCGGGCGGCATGGCGCGGCGAAAGCGGCTCGCGACGAGCCTCGCCAGCCCGGGGTGGGTGCTCAGCGGCTCGCTGACCAGATCCGCGCCGCAGTCGCGCAGCCGCTGCTGAAACAGCCCGTCGGCCAGCAGGTAGGAGGCGACCGCGACGCGCCCGCCGTGGCGCCGGGCCTGCGCGCGGGCCGCGCGAACCGCGTCGGCGACCGTCGGCTCACCGGTGGCGACGAAGCCCAGGCTGACGCGCGTGCCGGTCAGCGCCGAAAGCAGCGTGGCGGTGGTGTGCAGGTCGGCCCGCGCCATGTCGTCCGACGTTCCGGCCGCCGCGAGCACCACCGAATCGCCTGGGCGCCAACCGGATTCGACAAGCTTATCGCTGACGATGCGCGCGATCTGTCCGCTGGGCCCCAAGGCGGGAGTGACGACGACGTTCGGGTGCCGGCTCGCCTCGACATGGGCGGGCAGGTCGGTGCGCACGTGGTAGCCGCGGGACAGAAACGCCGGTACGACAATGGCGGGGCCGCCGCTGTTCCGCACGGAGCCGAGCACCTGGCTGGGGTCCGGACCCAGCACGTCGACGAAGCAGACGTGGACGTCGCGGCCGAGCAACGAACCGACCTGCGTCGCAAGCCCTTCCATCATCGCGACACCGCCGGGGCGGCGGGTGCCGTGCGCGGCGAGAATCAGCGCCATGGTGCACCCCCCAGGTCGTCGACGGCCAACCGGTAGCCACGCTTGACGACGGTCGCCACGATGTTCTTGTCGCCCAACGCCGTCCGCAACCGCAGCACCGCAGTGTCCACGGCGTGCGGGTCGTTGCTGTTGCCGGGTAGCACCCGGAGCAGGTCGTTGCGGGCCACCACGTCGCCGGGTCGCTGCGCGAGCGCCCGCAGCGTCGCCATGCCGGAGCCGGACAGCGCCTTGACCGATCCGTCCACCAGCACGCAGGTCCCGCGGATCTCGAGCTCGTGGCCGGCCGCGTTGACGGTGCACGACCGCCGCGGCGGCAGCTCCTGGGCGATGTGTCTGGCCAACGCGCCCAACCGCATTCGTTCCGGCGATGACGTCGGGATGCCGGCGCGCACCAACGGCTGGGAGGTCACCGGGCCGACGCACATCGCGTGGACGTCGGTGCGAAGCGCTTGCAGGAGGCGGTCTTCGATTCCCAGCTCGCGGCTGCGCTCGAGGACGGCCGCTCCGGCGGGGGCGGACGTGAAGGTCACCGCGTCGAACTGGCGCCGGGCAATGGAGGCGACGAGTTGGTCAAAGTCGCCGCCTGGCGGCGCCGGCTTCCAGCGGTACACGTGGATGGGCATCACTTCGGCGCCGGCCGCGCGCAGGCCTTCGATGAACTCCGGGAACGGATCCCAGCCGTCGGCGGCGCCGTGCAATTGCACGGCGATGCGCTTGCCGGCCACTCCCGAGTCGAGCAGGTAATTGAGGACCTCGCGCGATGACTCGGACTTCGGTGACCATTCCTCGTGCAGGCCCGTGGCGCGCAGCGCCCCGGTCGCTTTGGGACCCCGCGCCACGATCCGCGACTCGCCCAGCGACGCCAGCAGCTGCGTGGCCAGACCCCACCCGTCGGCCGCCGCGATCCAGCCCCGGAAGCCGATTCCGGTGTGCGCGACCAAGATATCGGGCGGCTGTGCGATCACCGCTTCGGTGTGGCTCTGCAACTCGTCGTCGTCGGGCAGCGCGATGATGTTGATGGCCGCGGCGCTGAAGACCTCCGCGCCGTTACGGCGCAGCAGCGCGGACAACTCCTCGGCGCGGTTCGCCGACGTCACGGCGATCCGGTAGCCGGTCAGCGGCGCCGAGTCGGGCGGGGCCAGTTGTGGGGCCATATGAACTGTGTATGCCTGTGACGTTTCCGTTGCGTTACCGAGTAATTGCTGCGTCATTGCTCTCATTGCGAATCCGCTCACACCTGTGCCGGTTCGACTTCCGGCGCCGCGCTTGGCAACTGCGCCACCGCGGGCCGCCGCACGTATACCTTCCAGGTCAGGTACGCCGACACCACGTAGGACGCCAAGAACGCCCAGTAGGCCGACGTCTCAGTGCCCGTGCTCAAATACGACTGGCGTAGCGCCAAGTTTATTCCGACGCCGCCGAGTGCGCCCACCGCGGAGCAGATGCCGATCAACGCGCCCGACTTCGCTCGTGCCCACTGCCGGCGCGCGTCGTCGGTCAGCGCCAGGGCGCGGCTGCGGGCCTCGTACACCGACGGGATCAGCTTGAACACCGAACCGTTGCCCATTCCGGACAGCACGAACAGCACCATGAAACCGGTGACGTACCCGACCATGCTGGTCGAATGCGCGGCCGCGTGGTGATCGTCGATGGTGCCGATGGCGACGAGCAGACCGGCGGCCGCGGTCATGCCGGCCAGCACCCACAGGGTGACGCGGCTGCCGCCCCGACGATCGGCCAGCCTGCCGCCGTAGATGCGCGCGACGGAGCCCAGCAGCGGCCCGATGAAAGCCAGTTGCGCGGCGTGCAGGGCCGCGTGCTTGGCGCTCTCCCCGTTGTCCATGAAGTTGACCTGCATGACCTGTCCGAAGGCGAACGAAAACCCAATCCACGAGCCGAAGGTGGCGATGTAGAGCAGGGAGATCACATAGGTGTCGCGCTCGGCCAGGATCGAGCGCATGGTGGTCAGCTCGGTGCCGTGACCGATGTTGTCCATGAACACGGCCGCGAGGACGCCGACAACGGCCAGTAACACGAGGTACACCGCACACACCCAATAGGGCGCCTCGTGCCCGGCGGTGGCCAGCACCAGCAGGCCGACCAGCTGGACGACCGCGACTCCGAGGTTCGCGACACCGGCGTTGACGGCCATCGCCGCGCCCTTGAGCCGCTGCGGGTAGAACGCGTTGACGTTGGCCAGCGAAGCCGCGTAATTGCCGCCGCCCAGGCCGGTCAGCGCGGCGCACAATACGAAAGGCCACAGCGGCAGGCCGGGGTTGGCCAGCAGCACGATGGTGCCGACGGTGGGAATCAGCAACACGAAGGCCGAGAAGGTCGTCCAGTTGCGGCCGCCGAATTTCGCGACTCCGAGCGTGTAGGCGATGCGGGCGGCTCCGCCGACCAGGGTGGCGACGGCGCCGAGCAGCAGCTTGTCGCCCGCGGAGAAGCCGTACACGGACTGCGGCATGAACAACGCCATGACGGGCCACAGGGTCCAGATCGAGAAGGCCACGTGGTCACCCGCGATGGTGCACAACAGGTTGCGGCGCGCGATGCTCTTGTTGCCGCCATCCCAGGCTGCCGCGTCCTCGGGGTTCCAGTCCGCGATGCGTCGGGCCCGGGCCGCCCGCTGGGCACGAAGCGCCTGCGCGAGCGTCATGCGGAACAGACCGTCGAGCAAAACGCCAGTGGCCGTACAGTTCTCACACCACCGTCGGCGCTCACCTGGTAGGCCCGCATCCTGTTCCTCTCGTCACGCCACCCGTCGTCCGCGCGTCCCGACGTCGTCCGGCGCGCGACGTCGGGCATCGTCAGGGGAAAACCGGATGGACTCAGGCAGCGACGCCTGGATGGACATTGTGCGGGCCGCCATGTGAAGAGGCTTGTCGCGCCGCCAATTTCGATATTCACACTTACGACGTCGGCGGGTCAACTCGACGTTGCGGAAAACGGCTGGGGGTTGTTTACGAGTTATCTGCAAGGAACCTGAGCGAGTTGACGGGTTGGCAACATGCCTGGTCAGCGCCGTCACGAGTGCCCAACGGCGTGATCCGCGGTTGCTACGACGAATTCGCAGTGGGCGTGACTCGGCGAATGCAAGCGCAGTTATTGTGAGCTGCAATACATTCGGTTGAACCAAATAATGCAGCCTTGTCGTCTGCGCTGGCGCGCCCGCTCACCCCACGCCGGCGCTGCCGGCGTGCGACGGCACCGGTGTCGCCGCCCGGGGCCGCGCCCAGTGCAGTCGCACGGTCTGGCCGGGGCGCACTTGGGCGAGCTTGTCGACGTCCCGGTCGATCACGACGCCGATGACCGGGTAGCCGCCGGTGACCGGATGATCGGGACCCAAGATCACGGGCAAGCCGTTCGGTGGCACCTGGATAGCGCCGCGGGTGGTGCCCTCGCTGGGCAGCTGCCGGTCCGGGTAGCAGTGCTGCAGCGGTCGCCCGACGAGCCGCGCCCCCACCCGGTCGCTGCGGTCGGAGACCACCCAATCGGTGTGCACCAGCGCGTCGGGCTCCACGAACCAGCCGTCGCGTGGGCCGGGCACGGCCAGTAACTCGACCACGTCGCCGGTGATCGCCGCCACCGGCGCCTGGTCCAGCTCGGGGTAGTCGTCGCTGGGGTCGCCGATCGGCAGCCGGTCACCGGCGCGCAGCGGCGCCGGGCCGATGGCCGAGAGCACATCGTGGCTGCGGGAGCCCAAGACCGGCTCGACGTCGATGCCGCCGCGCACGGCGAGGTAGCTCCGCACACCCCATCGCGGCGCCCCGAGCGTGATCACCTGTCCGTCGTGCACGCGATGAATGCTGTTGGTGCCGAACTTGATTCCGTTGACGGCGGGGTCCCCGTCGGCGCCGGTGACGGCGATGTCGGCGTCGCCGCCGCGGACCCGCGCCGAGAAGCCGCCCAGGGTCACTTCGACGGTGGCGCGGTCGTCGGGGTTGGCCACCAGCCGATTGGCCAGCCGGTGGGCGCCGCGGTCGGCCGCTCCGGAACGGCCGACGCCGAGGTGCGCCAAGCCGGGGCGGCCGAGGTCCTGCAGAACGGCGAACGGCCCGGGACTTAGTACTTCGAGGATGGGCACGGCGGTTCCCTTCGCTCAGATGGCCCGAAACCGGACCCAGCCGCCCTGCGTCAGCAACGCCGGGTCGGGTCGTTCCAAATCCCACAGCGTCGCGTCGGTGTGACCGATGAGTTGCCAACCGCCCGGCGAGCGGCGCGGGTACACGGCGCTGAATTCGCCCGCCAGGGCCACCGAGCCGGCCGGCACCGCGGTGCGGGGCTCGGCCCGCCGCGGCACCCGCAGGCGCGGATCGCCGTCGACGAGGTAGGCGAAACCCGGGGCGAACCCGCTGAAACCGACTCGCCACGGCATCGCGGTGTGCGCCTCGATCACCTGCGCGACGGTCAAGCCGGTGTGCTCGGCGACGGCGGCCAGGTCCGGCCCGTCGTAGACGACGTCGATCACGACGTCGACGTCGGTGGGCGGCGCTGACGCCGACGCGGCGTCGACGTGCATCGTGCGCAACCGCTGCCGGATCGCCCCCTGCCGGCGGGCGTCGGCCAGCTTGACCAGCACCGTGCGGGCGGCCGGCACCACGTCGAGCACCCCGGGCAGCGCGGCGCTGCGCAACGCGGCGGTCCACGCCAAAACCTCTGCGGTGCTTCCACATTGCAGCATCAGCGCCTGGTCGCCGTAGTCGAAAACCGTGTTGCCCACCAGCTCGCCGGGCAGCTGCTTGGGCACGTCGCTCGCCACGTCCGTCACGCTCATTACTCGACGGTAACCCCGCGCGCGGGGGCTGGGCGAGGCCCAGGCCCGGGATTTTCGAGCACTGCCAGAGCTGCCTTAGCGAACGCTCACACAGCGGCCCGGCGGCACGCCTCAGCCCAGAATCTTGCCGATGAGCGGGGGTAACTGGTCGGCGACCAACGGGTAGCTCAACGGCGAGGCGAACGCGATGGCCCCCGCTTGCTCCTTGGTGGTGAACAGGTGCCGGTTCTGCGCGGTCGCCTTGGACGCGGCCACTTCGGGGTCGGCCAGCACCGCCTTTTGGTCGTCGGGACTTTGGGTCGTCCAGATCACCACGTCGGCCGAATCGAGCACGGCCTTGATGTGATCGCGGGGGATGACGGCGCGCTGGCCATTGGCGAACGGCTTGATGCTGTCGGCGATGACCAGTCCCATCTGGTTCAAGAAGTCGGTGCGCCAGCCCGCCGCCGTCGCGACGACGCTGCCCTGCCACAGCGTGCCCTGCAGGAGCAACGCCTTCTTGCCGGTCCACTGGCTGTTCTTCTTGCCGATCTCGGTGAACTTCTGGTCGACGGCGTCGATCAGCGATTTCATCTGGCCGGACTGAAAGACGGCCTGTCCCACGGTGCTGGCCTGGTCCTTCCACGGCTCGAAGAAGGCGTCGCCGCCCGACTGCGCGATGGTCGGGGCGATCGCGATCAGCTTCTGGTAGGTGTCGGAGTCCAGGCCGGCGTTGATCGCCACGATCAGGTCCGGCTTGAGTCCGGCGATCTGGTCCACGGGGATGCCGTTGTCCAGGTTGAGCACCACCGGCTGCGCCCCGCCGAGTTTCTGAGCGGCCCACGGCCACACAGCGAACGGCTGGTCGCCGAACCAGTTGGTCACCGCGACCGGGACCACACCAACGGCCAGCAGGTCGTCCTGCTCGGTGTAGCCGGCGCTGACCACGCGCTTGGGCGGCTCCTTGATGACGGTCTCACCGAAGAGGTGGGTGATGGTGACCGACCCGGCGCCGGCGTTGTTCGCTGCCGGTTGCCGCGAGGAACATGCCGCCAAGCCCGTCGTTCCGGCGATCGCGGCGAGCCCGCTAGCCCCTGCGAGCTGCAAGAATCCCCGTCGACCCCAACCCTGTCGCATCGCGTGAGAGTATCGCGTCCCCGCCGCGCGCTCGCACCGCCGCGCTGTTGAGCCCGCTCGGGCCCGTGGCAAAGATCTGACAAACGGCCTCTGGCCGTTGCGATCTGGACGTATCGCGGCCGTAACTGCGCACGCCACCTCCGGTAACAGGGCGTCCCTACCGTCGAGAGGTCAGTGCACACGCCGAGGTGTCCCTGGTCTTTCCGGCCACGTTGCACACGCCTCGATCGACAGAAAGCCCCGACAGATGACCCTGACGACCACGCCCGTCCTGCAGCCCGCGCCGCCGCGCGGGCGCCACACGGGGCGGCACTGGATCGACGAGTGGCGGCCCGAAGACCCGACGTTCTGGGAGACCACCGGAAAACCGATCGCGCGGCGCAACCTGATCTTCTCGATCTTCGCCGAGCACATCGGTTTCAGCGTGTGGATGCTGTGGAGCATCGTGGTCGTCCACATGACCGCCGTCAGCGTCCCCGGGCACCCCGCTCACGCGGCCGCCTCCGGGTGGGCGCTGACGCCCAGCCAGGCGCTGTGCCTGGTCGCCGTGCCCAGCGGTGTCGGCGCGTTGCTGCGGCTCCCGTACACGTTCGCGGTGCCGGTGTTCGGTGGACGGAACTGGACGACGATTTCGGCGAGCCTGCTGCTGATTCCGTGCCTGTTGCTGGCGTGGGCGGTGAATCACCCCCACATGCCGTTCGGCCTGCTCGTGGTGATCGCGGCGACGGCCGGCTTCGGCGGCGGCAACTTCGCGTCGTCGATGTCGAACATCTCGTTCTTCTACCCGGAGAACGAAAAGGGCTGGGCGCTGGGCCTCAACGCCGCCGGCGGCAACATCGGCGTCGCGGTGGTGCAGAAGGTCATCCCCGCCATCGTCGTCGCGGGCGGCGGCGTCGCGCTGGCGCGCGCGGGCCTGTTCTACGTGCCGCTGGCCGTGGTGGCCGCCGTGCTCGCCTTCCTGTTCATGAACAACCTGAGCGAGGCCAAGGCCGACGTGAAGCCGGTGTGGCAGTCGCTGCGGCACCGCGACACTTGGGTCATGTCACTGCTCTACATCGGCACCTTCGGTTCCTTCATCGGTTACTCCGCGGCGTTCCCGACGCTGCTCAAGACGGTGTTCGGGCGCGGTGACATCGCCCTGACCTGGGCCTTCCTCGGGGCGGGCATCGGCTCGGTGCTGCGTCCGCTGGGCGGGAAGCTGGCCGACCGGATCGGCGGGGCCCGCATCACCGCGGCCAGCTTCGTGATGCTCGCCCTCGGCGCGGCGGCCGCGCTGTGGTCCGTCAACGCCAAGAACCTGCCGGTGTTCTTCGCCAGCTTCATGTTCCTGTTCGTCGCCACCGGCATCGGCAACGGCTCGACCTACCGGATGATTTCGCGGATCTTCAAGATCAAAGGCGAGTTGGCCGGTGGGGACGCCGAGACCATGGTGCAGATGCGGCGTCAGGCGGCCGGTGCGCTCGGCATGATCTCTGCCGTGGGCGCCTTCGGCGGGTTCATCGTGCCCCTGGCGTACGCCTGGTCGAAGTCGCAGTTCGGCAGCATCGAGCCGGCGTTGCGGTTCTACATCGGCTTCTTCCTGGCCCTGCTGGTGGTCACCTACGCCTGCTACCTGCGCAAGCACGACGCGATCACGCGCGCGGGCATCTAGCCCGGCGGTTTCTGCCGGCCGCCGTACCCGTCCCACGGGGAGTAGTCGGCGATCAGGTCCTCCTGCGCCGGCCGCTCACCCGCCGGCACGTGCTGCAAATTGATCCGGATCCGGTACCAGATCGAACTCGGCCCACGCATGCCGTCGACCAACACGTCCACCGGTTCCAGGCGTGCGGCCGCGGCGGGGTGGCGGGCCCGCCAGGTGTCCAGCGCCGCCATCGCCTCGGCCTTGGTCTTGGTGCGGGCGATCTCGATCAGCGGCATCGTCGATTGGCGCCGGCCGCCGGCCGTGCCGGCGCCCTTGGGCGCGCGTTCCGGGGGACCCATCTCCTCGGCGAGGATCAGCAGCCGGTCGAGGTCGCCCACCGCTTCGGCGGAGTCCATGCCGGCCCACGGGTCCCCGATGTCGGCCAGCCGGGCGGGCACGGTGTCGATGGTGAACGCCTCGGGCCGGCACTCGGGCACCTCGTTCCAGCGCAACGGCGTCGACACCCGGGCGTCGGGGGTGGCCCGCACCGAGTAGGCCGACGCCACGGTGCGATCCTTCGCGTTCTGGTTGAAGTCGACGAAGACGCCCTCGCGCTCCTCCTTCCACCAGCGACTGGTGGCGGCCTCGGGTGCACGGCGCTCCACTTCGCGGGCCACGGTTTGCGCGGCCAGCCGTACCAGGCGGAAGTCCCATCGCGGCGCGATCCGGGCGTAGATGTGAAAGCCCCTCGACCCCGAGGTCTTGGGCCACGGGGTCAGGCCGTAGTCCTCCAACACCTCGCGGGCCACCTGCGCCACGTCCACGATGCCCCGCCACGTGACGCCGGGCATCGGGTCGAGGTCGATGCGAAGCTCGTCGGGGTGGTCGAGGTCGGCGGCGCGCACCGGATGCGGGTTGAGGTCCACGCAGCCCAGGTTGACCGCCCACGCCAGCCCCGCGGCGTCGTGGATGACCGCCTCGGCGGCGGAAGTGCCTCGCGCGTAACGTAATTCGGCGACATCCACCCACTCGGGACGGTTCTGCGGCGCCCGCTTCTGGAAGACGGCCTCCTGCGTGATGCCCTTGACGAAGCGCTTGAGGATCATGGGCCGGCCGGCGACTCCGCGCAGCGCCCCGTCGGCGACGGACAGGTAGTAACGGACGAGGTCGAGCTTGGTGTAAGGACCGGCGGGACGCCCGGTGGTTTCGTTCGAGGCCGCGTGGGGGAACATCACCTTGTCCGGATGAGTGATGGTGACCTGGCGCCCGGCCACCTCCATCTCGACCGGACGCGACATGCGGTTCATGGTAATTCGCCAGACCTTTCTGGCCGCGCTGAGACGGACGTCACATATGGTGGATTTCATGCCTAATCTCCTTGGCCTGCCCGGTCAGGCCGCCAAAGCCGTATCGAAGGTTCAGCAGTACGTCGAGCGCGGCTCCGCCGAGCTGCACTACGTCCGCAAAATCTTCGAGTCGGGCGCATTCCGCATCGAGCCGCCGCAGAACTACGCGGCGATGGCGGCCGACATCTACAAGTGGGGCGAGTTCGGCATGCTGCCGGCGCTCAACGCCAGGCGGCACCCCGACAAGGCGGCGTGCATCGACGAGGACGGCGAGTTCAGCTACCGCGAACTCGACGAGGCGGCGCACGCGGTGGCCAACGGGTTGCTCGAGATGGGCGTCAAGGGGGGAGACGGCGTCGCCATCCTGGCCCGCAACACCCGCTGGTTCCTCATCGCCAACTACGGCGCGGCGCGGGTCGGCGCCCGGATCATCCTGCTGAACAGCGAGTTTTCGGGCCCCCAGATTAAGGAGGTGTCCGAGCGGGAGGGCGCCAAGCTGATCATCTACGACGACGAGTACACCAAGGCGGTCAGCAAGGCCGAGCCGGAGTTGGGCAAGCTGCGCGCGCTGGCAACCAACCCGGACAGCGACGAGCCGTCCGGCAGCGACGACGAGACGCTTGCCGACCTGATCGAGCGCAGCAGTTCCGAGCCCGCACCCAAGGCGACTCGGCACGCGTCCATCATCATCCTGACCAGCGGCACCACCGGCACGCCGAAGGGCGCCAACCGCAGCACCCCGCCGACGCTGGCCCCGGTTGGCGGCATTTTGTCGCACGTCCCGTTCAAGGCCGGCGAGGTCACCTCGCTGCCGGCGCCGATGTTCCACGCGCTGGGCTACCTGCACGGCACCATCGCGATGTTCCTGGGTTCGACGCTGGTGTTGCGGCGCAAGTTCAAGCCGCCGCTGGTGCTCGAGGACATCGAGAAGTACAAGGTCACGGCCATGGTCGTGGTGCCGGTGATGCTGTCGCGGATCCTCGACACCATCGAAAAGATGGACAAAAAGCCCGACTTGTCGAGCTTGAAGATCGTGTTCGTGTCGGGGTCCGCGCTGGGCGCCGACCTGGCCGAGCGCTCGCTCAAGGACATCGGCCCGGTGATCTACAACATGTACGGGTCCACCGAGATCGCCTTCGCGACGATCGCCGAGCCCAAGCACCTGGAGTTCAACTCGTCGACCGTCGGGCCCGTGGTCAAGGGCGTGCGGGTCAAGATCTACGACGACAACGGCAAGGAGCTGCCGCAGGGCGAGGTCGGGCGGATCTTCGTCGGCAACGCGTTCCCGTTCGAGGGCTACACCGGCGGCGGCAAGAAGCAGATCATCGACGGGTTGCTGTCCTCGGGCGACGTCGGCTACTTCGACGAGCACGGCCTGCTCTACATCAGCGGGCGTGACGACGAGATGATCGTCTCGGGCGGCGAAAACGTGTTCCCCGCCGAGGTCGAGGACCTGATCACCGGGCACCCCGACGTGGTGGAAGCCACCGCGATCGGTGTCGAGGACAAAGAGTGGGGTCACCGGCTGCGCGCGTTCGTGGTCAAGAAGGACGACGCGGACCTCGACGAGGACACCATCAAGCACTACGTGCGCGACCACCTGGCGCGCTACAAGGTGCCCCGCGAGGTGATCTTCCTCGACGAGCTGCCGCGCAACCCCACCGGCAAGATCCTCAAGCGCGAGCTGCGCGAGATGGAGATCGACTAGCCGATCCCGCCGGCGTCAGCGCCGGTCCTTGATGGCTCGGGTGATCTGGGCCGTCAACTTGGGATCGATCAGCAGCTGGTCGATGAGCGCGGTCAGCACCTCCTGACCGGTGACGCGGGCGACGCCGAGTCGGTCGGCGGCCTCACGCTGCCAGATGTCGAGGGCCCGGTGCGTGGCCGCCGGCAGGTCGACGGTTCGGCGCGTCCGCTGACCGCGGCCCTGCTGGCTGGGCGCCGGCTGGCTGACGATGCGTTGGGGCGCGCCCTGCTGGCGGACGCTGGTGAGGCGTTCGGTCGGCGCGGCGTCGCCGGGGGGTGTGGGAGCGCGAAACGATCCGGCGCCGGGCCCGCTGTGGCCGGTATTGAAGTTCACTTCGGTGGTCTTCCTCCGTGAGTGCCAATCAGTAAATCAGCGCTCGATCATTGTCAGTTGATACTGATTCTCTCACCGCCATGCGCGGAAGTCCCGTCGCCGGGCCGCGGGAGCGCGGCCGTCGCGCGGCGTCGTCCGTGCGCCCGCGGCGGCCCGGGCCAGATTGTCGCGGCGCATATTTGCGTGCTCTAAACGCCTGGTGGAACGCTCCGCGGATCGTTATTGATAATTAGCTGAGCACCGGCCTCAACGTTTTTCGGGCACCACTACTACCAGCCATCCGCTGCGATTTCGCGGAACTCATGAAATGGTCAAATGGTGTTGTACTGATCTACGCAGATCGGCTCAGCAGATCAGTACAGCGCCTGTGAGCAGCCAATATGCGTCGACCCATCAGTAGTCACGGAGGTACGCAATTCACAAAAGCGAAAATGCAGAAATGGCTCAGAAGCGAATTCAGCGAAACGCTGTAACTTAATTCACAGCAAAATAGAGCGTGAATTATCTTGTTTGCGGCAAAACGTCGCAGTAGCGTTCTTGGCAAGCGCAGACGTTTCGATGACAGGCTTTCGGAAGGAGCCCAAGATGACGATCTCCACTCGAGCCCTACGCGGCGCCGCCGCCAGCGCGATGGGTGCGGGAGCGGTCGCCGGCGCGCTGCTTTTCGGGGGTGCTCCCGCAGCGCAGGCCGCTCCCGCGCCCACCACTGGCATCGCCGTGGCCGGCCCGCACGGCGGCCCCGGCCACCGCGACCCCAGCCACCATGACCCCAGCCACCATGGCCGCCGCCCCAACCGGGCCGGTCGGGAATGA
>NZ_LZKC01000034.1:0-13631 GCF_001672685.1 Mycobacterium sp. E2462 | reverse complement strand
ACTTCACCGTCGTCCTCGTGGGCGTCGCCACCACCAGCGTCGTGGCAGCTATCGTCGGCCCACCGATGATCCGACGGCTCATGGACCAGGCGGTCGTTCCGGGCCTGCACGGCAACCATCCGTACGAGCACGCGTTCCGCGAGGCGACAGCGCTGTCCGTCGGAACCGCGGTGGCCGTCTCCGCGCTCGCCACGCTGACTCTGAGCTGGTATTTGAGCCGGCGCGTCCACCGTTCAGCGACGGCTTTGTCCCGTGCCGCGTTCGCGATCGCCGACGGGCGCTATGACATTCGCGTCCCGCCGCCCCGATTGGGCAGAGAGTTTGACGATGTCGCCGCGGCATTCAACGCGATGGCGCGACAGCTCGGAGTCGCCGAGGACACCCGTCGCCAAATGCTGGCGGATCTGGCCCACGAGATCAGGACACCGGTAGCAGTGCTCGAGGCCTACATGGAGGCACTGGAAGACGGCGTACGGCACCTCGACACCGAGACGATCGACATCCTTCGCGACCAAACCCGCCGGCTGGCCCGGTTCAGCAGCGATGTCCGGGCGCTGTCGGCCGCGGAAAACCTCGCCACCCACATCGAGGCGAACTGGCAGTCCGCGGCGTCGCTGGTCGCCACCTCCGTCGCGGCTTTCGCACCGCGCTTCCAGTCCAAAGGCGTGTCCTTGACTACCGACGTCGCCAGCGATCTGCCCGCACTGTGGGCCGACGCCGAGCGGTTGGGACAAGTCCTGGACAATCTGCTTGACAACGCGCTGCGCCACACGGACCCAGGCGGTCAAGTCATCGTGACCGCGCGCGCAGGACGCGGCGTGACAATCGCCGTTGCCGACTCCGGTGACGGCGTCGCCCCCGAGCAGCTGCCGCGACTGTTCGACCGGTTCTATCGCACCGATACCGCCCGCGACCGCCAGCATGGCGGCGCGGGAATCGGCCTGTCCATCGCCAAGGCACTCGTCGAAGCGCACGGCGGCCATATCGAGGCCCACAGCCAAGGACCGGGAACTGGTTGCACCGTGACCTTAACCGTGCCGGCGGATACTTCGTCCCGGCATGCTGTAGGCATCCACAGTCTGCAGCCGAACACTGTGGGTAGCCGTGGCTCATAGATCTGCTTTTGGCGATGGAGCGTGCAGGTCCCAGTCGTCACAGTGTCAAGCGCCTTGATCATCGGCGTGCTGGGACCGAATCGCGGCGCCGCAACGTCCATCAGCTTTCGCACTAAAGTGCCCACTCCTTTAGCCGCTGTCGCGTGACCGTGCAAACCCAGTTCACCGTATCGACGGAATCTGTTGACCCACTTCGATGCACATGACCGTGATATCCCCATCTCAGCGGCAACGTGTGCGATCGGTCGGGTTTGACACCGATGAACCAGTCGGCGCCGCCCTTCTGCGGACAGGGGTGCGTGTCTATGGGTGATTCTTCGTATGGGCTGGTTTGAGGAAGGAGGGATAGACGCCGTTGTGGGCGGACTAGGGCGAGCAAGGGATGGGCCGCCGGATTCGCAGTCAGCGCTACGCCGCCTCCGAACGGCGATATCGCGGAGCTTGTGTTAGCAAGAAGTCGGACTGCCCGATGTATGAAGGTAGGAGTGCAAGACCTCGGCTTGGCGTCGAAGGCGGTTGGCTGCCTCGTGTTGGCGCATCGAGCGGTGATGCTGTGCCTGTGTCTCGTACTCCCGTAGGAGGTCTCGAATGATCGCGTGGACGTCTTGCATGGCCAGTTCGCGTCTGGGCGCCTCGGTTGATCCGACTCCGGGAGACGAGTGGGCGACCGTACCGTCGCCAGATCGCGGCGACTGTGCTTCCGGTTGGACGGCTTCGGCGTTGTCGATCGCGGCGATCATTATTCGTAGGACTGAGATAATCTCCAGTTGACGTGATTTGAGCGCGGTGCGAAGGTCACGGCGTACTTCTTCGCGGAAGACCAAGGGATCCTGCGTGTTTCTCACGGTCTCGCGCCTTCGTTCAGGAAGCTATGAAGGTCGTCGCCGTAGTCGAACAGGCCGTGACCCGCGCCGGCAACTAGATTGATCGATGCTGCAGGCTGCAGACGCCTCAAGCGTGCGGCGGTGTCGTGCGAGTTGAGCATGCGGTCTCGCGCACCCAGCACGACGGAGAGCGGCGCGGTGATGGCTCTTAAGTCTTCGTCGCGAAAGACGGGCAGGGTGTCGCGGCGGGGTCGATAGTTGCGTTGGATCAGCAGCATGTAATCAATGACGGGGTCAGGAATGCAGCCGGGCCCAAGCGCGATCCGCAGAGCGAGGCGCGTACCGGGCTCGCCGAATGGCATAAGGGCCAGTGCTGCGAAGACGGCCCCGTAACGTTGGCGGCCGATACCGCCCGGGGCTCGCAGCGCCAGTCGTTCGACGCGGCTGGGCCGGCGGATCGCGTAATCCGTGGCCAGCCAGCCACCCAACGACACCCCTACGAAGCCGGCGGCGTCGACGCCCAGCTCGTCAAGTAGGTCGTCGAGCCATAACGCATATGCGTCGGAGTCAAGGGGCGGCCGAGATGGTGCGCTCAATCCGGGCTCACCGACGAGGTCGATCATGTACAGCCTATGAGTGAGTGACCACCGCGACGCATCGGCCTGCCAGATCGCGCTGTTGCTCCCGGCGCCGTGCAGCAACACCACTGGTGGAGCATCGGTGGGTCCGCAGTCCAGGACGAAGGTGTCGCCCTCGCGGGTGGCGACGGTGCGTTGCCGCAGCGGCACTGCCCAGCGTTGAAGGTGCTCCCGGTAACTGAGCTCGACGGTGTGCTGGCCATGCGAGGAACGGTAGACGTCGGCGCTCACTTGTCGCCCTGGCGTGTCAAGGCGCCGATCAATCCGATGACGGCCGTCGTGGATTCTGGGTCGCCGACGACGAAGACGGTGAGACGGCAGGCAGATTCGTCATACGTCGAGTGAATGTTGAGCTGTCCTGGTCGGTTTGAGTTGCTGATCGCTGCAGCGGCGAGATGTGTGGTAATGCGATCCATCGTGAGGCGGTCGGCATTGTCGATGTGCACGACGGTAGAGACGTGAGCGTGTGGGCTACTCGCCGGCTCGTCGGTGACCACGCCGGCGAAGGCCTGCAAGTCCTGTTCGGTGATTCGGTATTGCTTGCCCATGCGCACGGCCGGTAGGCGGCCGTCACGGACGTACCCGCGTACGGTTCGCACGTGCAGCCCGAGAATATCGGCCACCTGCTCAGCCGAGTACACAGCAACACTCACATACGTAAACTACCTCATTCATCCCTATTACGCCGACCTTACGGATGGATACGGATATATTCGTGGCGTGCGGACATCCGCGTCCACGGTGTGTGGCTCAAATCACGGGCAGGGCTGGGCGTTCCCGACGTCCGAAGGCGTCGAAGCTGGACCGGCACGAGGGGCTTCGAGAATTGGAGCGGTTGAAGCTAACGGATGAGTGGTCGCCCGGAGCAGATCGCCGAGTGGTTGCGGCGCAGCTTTCCCGATGGGCCCGACTGGTAGATCTCCCACGAGGCGATCTGCCGGCACCTGTACGTCTCGACCTGGCACGCGCTGACCGGGGCCGGGAGGTGTTCGAGCACGAGCGCATCGCACAGGCGCCGGGGTTCGACGAACAGCGACAAATGGAACCGCTTTCCTTCGGGTTGGTTGAATTGTGCCCACCGAGCGAGGCCCAAAACCCGTGTGCGCCTAGCTAATGCAAGCAACCGCCGGGCGGGGTGTCGAAACTCAATGGCACAGGCCAGGTTCCTGCACCCTGCCGCGTTAATCGATCAGCAACGCGACACCGGTATCGGTAACGTCGATGCCGACGGAGGAGAGGTCGGCTACCAGGATGTCAGCGTCGGCCAGCTCGGTCGCGTGGTGAGTCGTCGTGACGGCGAGGACTTGCGCCCCAGCCGCCCGCCCGGCACCGACGCCTGCTGGCGAATCCTCCACGACCACGCACTCGCCGGCCTCGACACCCAATGCGGCGGCCGCTTTGAGGTAACTCTCGGGGTTCGGCTTGCCATGCGATACGTCTTCTGCGCCGATCATCAATCTCGGCGCTGGGAGTTGCGCCGCCGCCAAGCGAGCAGCCATCAACGAGCGGGGCCCCGATGTCACCGCCGCCCAGTGCGTGTAGGGCAGGGCATCAAGCAGTCGGCGTGCCCCCGGTAACGCTACGACACCGTCAACATCAGCCTGCTCTTGTAGGGCGAGTAATCGGTTTGTGGCTGCGGTTCGATGGCGCGGCGCGACGAACTCCGCGACGGTGTCCTCGGTCCGCCTGCCGTGGCATACCTTGAGGACGTCCTGGTAGTCGACGCCGTACTCCTCGGCCCATGTACCCCAGGATTTTTCGACCGTGGCGGTCGAGTCGACCAGAGTGCCATCGATGTCGAACAAGACCCTCTTGCCATGCAGCACCGCCATAGCCAGCACACTAACGGGGCAACACCCGCCTGCGCAGGCTGTGTCACTGCCCACAGTCGTTACCCGAATTGCGTTAGGTCACACAAAGTTTGATTGCAACCCGTGATTCGGCGCCTCGCACGCAGCGGAACCTGGTCCGTGAGCCGTATGCGATCGTTTGCCCGTAACGCGCATAGTTGCGGCGGATTCGACCCTCGCCAGTGACGCACATGGACTGTCGACGGCAAGAGTCGCACCTCAGCCGGCCGGCACGCAACGGCGTGAGCGAAGCGGTGTGGCCTGTCATCGGGCTTGCGGGCTTTTGCTGCTCGGCGCGCTGGGGAGCGATGCAAAGGTTCGTAACCCGGAGGATTTAACTTCCGTCGGCGAAATAACATCATATTGCATAGTTTGATACCATGCGTTTAACAATTTTTTGGGCTACGCCTGCCGCTACCCGACGACGCCGCGTCAGGCGCGTGAAGCGTGCGTAACGGAAGGATTGTCGGTGCCGACAACAGCCACCCAGCGAGCACAATACGAGTTCATTCATGAGACTTTGCAGCACGGAACCACGGCTCTAAATTTCACATTGTCACTGTTGGAAAAAAGCTACAAATTCCATTTCCCGAAATATTCCAGCAACGTACGTGCAACTCTGCAGGACGCCTGTAAGCACTTGCTGGCAGCAGATAATGGACGTGAACTCTACCAAGCGGCCGCAGAGGTGCACGAAAGATTTTTCGCCGCCGGTGGAGACGGGTCGTGGTTCAGCGAGGGCTACTCGGCGTACAAGTCACGGCGTAAGCCAGTGCAGGATTTCGAAAATTTCGCAGACGCTATCAGCGGCAGCTCGGTGCTGGATTTCGGCAGCGGCCGCGGCCACCTAGCTGCACTGATCGGGCGCGCCGGCTTTGACTGCTACACCACCGACGTCATGGACTACCGTGGCCCGGAGGCCACTCATCTACCGTTTCGACAGATGGCTTCGCCCGTCGACGTCCCCTACGCGGACGACATGTTCGACAGCGCGATTGTCAAGACCGTCCTCCATCATGTCGACGAGCCCCACGTAATTCCGTTGCTGAAGAATCTGCGGAGGGTCGCGCGGCGGCTGATCATCGAGGAAGACACTTATGGCGTTTCCGACATGCCGTTGAAGGTCACGGCCAATCAAAGCGAGCTAACACAGTTCAGCAAGCTTGAGGAAAGCGTTCAATTTCAGGCACTCGTGCTGATTGATTTCTTTGGCAACGCGGTCGCTCAGGGTCTCATCGACATGAATTTCGGGTGCCAGTTCAAGCGCGTTAATGAATGGCATTCGATATTCAACAGCATAGGACTGCGCGTCGTCGATACCCACGTCGCAGGCTTCCGCTCAGGCAATGTCCACAAAGCCTGTCAAGTTCGCTTCGTTGTCGATCGCGAGGAGTCGTCAGTCAAAGCCTAGGCAGTGCCGGTTTGGCGATCTCGGCTGCCACTCGGCGCACCGTTTGCGCTCTAGTCCCCGGTGTCGGCGAGCAGGGTGATGAGGCGTGGTAACGCGGGGTGAGCGGGTTCGCGCCAGATCAGTTCGACCGGAGCCAGTAGAGGCAGGCTGAGGGGACGGACGACGATCCCGGAGGCCGGCACATGCTCGGTCATCGCCGGGGCGACCGGTGCCACGCCGTGACCCGCGGCGACGGACCGAAGCATCGCTTCCGGGGCGTTGATCAGGTCCGGTTGCGTGAGCACCTGGCCGGGGCGAGTGGCGCCGGCGGGGAGCAGGTGGCACATGATGTGGTCCCAGATGCCGGGAAACAGGTCGCGGGGGAACATCACGATGGTCTCGGCAACCAGGTCGGCGACCGAGATCGCTTCCTGTGCGGCAAGGGGGTGACCGGCCGCCAGCGCAAGCCATACGGGTACCTCGCAGAGGCGAGTCCCGGCCAGGTCTTGGTCTTGCGTGGCGCGGACCCACACGATCGCAGCGTCGATATGCTCCTTGCGGATTGCGCGGATTGCGTCGCTGTCGGTGCTCGTGGCGATGGAAACCTCCAGGCCAGAGTCCGGTCCGGACAGGTGGCGCAACCGCTCGCCCACCACGTGCTCCACGGCCGGCGCAATCCGCAAAGTGAGGTGCCGGTGGTTGCCGTCGGCGCACCGTACTTCGTTGCAGGCCCGTTCGGCTCGGGCCAGCAAGACATAGGAGTGTTCGAGCAGCACTTCCCCGGCTGGGGTGAGGACGACGCTGCGCGGACTGCGTTCCAGCAAGGCGACACGCAGGTCTCGCTCCAGGGCCTGAATCTGTTGAGACAGCGACGGCGCAGCGATCCGCAACCTGCGGGCTGCCCGCCCGAAGTGCCGTTCCTCGGCCACGGCAACGAAATACCGGAGCTGTCGGAGCTCCATACCCAGCCACGTTAGACCCCGACTGATGTCCAGAAGCAACCGTGTCCTGATCGGCGCGTTTAGGGTCGCCACGGCCGGGCACTTCCGTGGGGCGCAGGTCGCCGCACGACGAAGCTCCGCAGGATGGCTTCTGCGACCAGCATCCGCAGGCTGAGCCCACCGCCTGGACGGGTGACTTTCGGCCGAGAAATCCGACTGGTTCACCGCCCGGTGACTAGTTGCGTCGCGCCTCAACAACCGCGTTGGCGATCAGTTCGGCCTGGACCATCCTCGCTGCAATAACCGTTCCCAGGAGGCTCACCGTGAAAGCGATTGTGTACGACGGACCCCGCCAGGTCAGCGTCAAGGATGTGCCGGACGCCAAAATCGAGCGGCCCACCGATGTCTTGGTGCGGATTACCGCCACCAACATCTGTGGCTCGGATCTGCATATGTACGAGGGCAGAACCGATTTCGAGACTGGCCGCTCGTTCGGTCACGAGAATCTAGGCGAGGTCGTCGAAGTAGGCAACGGCGTCGACAAGGTCAAGGTGGGTGAGCGAGTCTGCTTGCCGTTCAACGTCTCCTGCGGGTTTTGTAAAAACTGTGAACGAGGCTTCACCAATTACTGCTTGACCACTCAGCCGGAGCCCAACATGGCCGGTGCGGCGTATGGTTTCGCCGACATGGGACCGTGGCAGGGCGGGCAGGCGGAACTACTGCGGGTGCCCTACGGCGACCACAACTGCCTGCGGTTGGGCGAGGATTCGGTTGACAAAGAGACCGACTACGTGATGCTGGCCGACATCTTTCCAACGGGCTATCACGCCACCGAGTTGGCTGGGGTAATCCCTGGGGACTCGGTGGTCATCTACGGCTCGGGACCGGTCGGCCTGATGGCGGCGCTGTCGGCAACCATCAAGGGCGCGTCGAAGGTGATGGTGGTCGATCGCCATCCCGACCGGTTGCGCCTCGCGGAGGAGATCGGCGCCATTGCGATCGATGACTCCAAGGTCGACCCGGTCGAGTTCGTCCTGGACCAGACCATGGGTCTGGGCGCCGACCGGGGCTGCGAGTGCGTGGGCTACCAGGCGCACGACCCGCAGGGCACCGAGCATCCCAACATGACGCTGAACAGCCTGGTCAAGTCCGTACGGTTCACGGGTGGCATTGGCGCGGTCGGGGTCTTCGTCCCGCAGGATCCTGGGGGCGCGGACGAGATGGCCAAGCGGGGCGAGGTGGCCTTTGACTACGGGCTGCACTGGTTCAAGGGCCAAACTCTGGGCACCGGACAGTGTCCGGTCAAGAAGTACAACCGCCGCCTGCGCGACCTGATTGCGGCCGATAAGGCCAAGCCGTCGTGGATTGTGTCCCACGAGCTGCCCCTAGACCAGGGCCCGGACGCCTACCAGCACTTCGACAGTCGAGACGAGGGCTGGACGAAGGTCGTGCTGCACCCGAACGGCTCCCACAAGCAGAAGGCCGGAGCAGGGTCTCGCTGATGCCTCGTCCCCCGCTGCCCGGCACGGGCAGCGGGGCGGCCTGCCACTCGGGCACGCCGCAACTTCTTATCGAAAGGATCCACATGTCACACGAATTGGGCGGTACGCGGGTCGCAATCCTGGCGGCGGACGCCACACGGCCAGCCGGCGCGGGGAGCGGCTCATGAGCAACCCGATGAGCAGGATTGCGCAGGCTGGTCTTGACGGCGCCGGCCAGCTGATCCACCAGCTTCAGCGCCGGCTGGGCAGCGACGGCAATGGCGCTGCGGACCCCGAGCCACGCTCGCGGTGGCGCAGCGTGACGATCAATAAGAGTCCGGAGGAGGTGATGCCGGACGGTCGGGTGCCTGACCCGCTCGCCGCGCTCGGTGACCATGTCGAGGTCAAGGTCCGCAAGGCTGCGGGAGATAAGGGTACCGAGCTCGCCGCCCGGCTGCGCCAGCCGGAGCCCAGCGGCCTCGGCTCGGTCGGGAAGCGGATGTCCGGCGACGATCCGCGCCAGCAGGTGCGTGCGGCGCTGCGCCAGGCCAAACAACTCATCGAAGTGGGTGAGGTGTTGCGGATCGATCCGACACCGCACGGCGCCCGTAGCGCCGCCCCAACCGGCAAGCTCGTCGACTTGGCGACCCGCCGCGCGGGTGGGGAGGGAGTGCTGTGAAGGCCCTCTGCTGGACCGGCGTCAACGAGACCTCTGTGGAGACCGTTGACGACCCGAAGATCCTCAATGACCATGACATCATCCTGAAGGTCAACCTGTCGACGACCTGCGGATCGGACCTGCACCTGCTGGGCGGCTACATCCCGACGATGCGGGCAGGGGACGTGCTTGGCCACGAATTCATGGGCGAGGTGGTCGAGGTGGGCTCGGCCGTCCGCAACCACCAGATCGGTGATCGGGTCGTGGTCTGCTCGTTCATCGCCTGCGGACAGTGCTGGTACTGCCAGAAGGAACTGTTCTCACTGTGCGACAACGGCAACCCGAATCCCGCACTGACCGAGGCGATGTGGGGGTCGGCGATCGGCGGCTGCTTCGCCTACAGCCACGCCCTCGGCGGCTACGCCGGCAGTCACGCCGAATACATCCGCGTGCCGTATGCCGACCACGGCGCGTTCGGCGTGCCGGACGGGGTGTCTGACCTTGCGGCGCTCTTCGCGTCCGATGCCGCCCCGACGGGATGGACCGGCGCCGACGGGGCCGGCATCGCTCCCGGTGACATCGTCGCGGTCTGGGGTGCCGGCGGGGTCGGGCAAATGGCCGCGCGCGGCGCCATGCTGATGGGCGCCGAGCAGGTTGTCGTCATCGACCGACTGCCCGAACGCCTGGCACAGGTTCGACAGCACATCGGTGCCGAGACGCTCGACTACACCCGGGACAGTGTCGTGGCCGAGCTGAAGGAGCGCACCGGTGGTCGCGGTCCAGACGTGGTGATCGAGGCGGTCGGCATGGAGGCACACAGCAATGGGCCGGCCTACCTCTACGACCAAGTCAAGCAGCAGCTACGACTACAAACCGACCGCCCCACCGCCCTGAGGGAGGCTATCTACGCGTGCCGCAAGGGCGGAAGCCTGTTCATCCTGGGCGTCTTCGGCGGCGTCGTCGACAAATTTCCGCTCGGCGCCATCATGAACAAGGGGATGGCGGTGCGTGGGGCGCAGCAACACGGGCAGCGCTATATCCCCAGGATCTTGCAACACATCGCCAACGGCGAGCTGCACACCGAGCACCTCGCCACCCACGTCATGCCTCTCGAGCAAGGCCCGACGGCGTACCAAATGTTCAAGAACAAGACGGATGGTTGCGTCCGCGCTGTCTTACAGCCGGCCGGGTGAGACACCTGGCTGAGCTTGCGCTGGCGACTGTCGTCACAAGCACTCTGATGGAAGAAGGTGAATCATGACTGTTACCCAGACCTCGGTGTCCCTCGACGATGCGCAGCTTGTCATCGCCGCCGGTGTGGCCAAGGCCGAGGAGATCTCCTCACCGTCCAATATCGCGGTCGTCGACGCGGGAGGCAACCTGGTCGCCCATGTCCGGATGGACGGCGCCTGGATCGGCAGCATCGACATATCGATCAATAAGGCGTACACCGCGCGAGCGCTCGACATTTCGACCGAAGAGCTGGCAGCAAACGCCGCGCCCGGCAATCAATTCTACGGAATACATGTGTCCAACCGAGGACGGATCATGATCTTCGCCGGTGGCATCCCGCTGCAACAGAGCGGTCAGATCGTGGGTGCGGTCGGTGTCAGTGGAGGAACGGGGGACCAGGACAGCGCTGTGGCGCGGGCGGCCGCGAAGGTGTTTGGTCCGTAACCGATTTCGGCATCGGCTCGGCCGCTCCTATCCCCTTGTCGAGCGTCAGCTTGTCTCCCCGGTATGACCGCTCGCCGGCGTCGCTACGCCGGGTGCCGATGGTGTAAATTGCGCGCGGCGGGAGCGCGGCTGCGGTCGGCGGCAGTCACGTGCTCAATCCCCACCAGGCCAGGGCGGTCGTCGCGGGCGCAACGCACAGCATGCTTCACTCGATCCACACGCTAGGACTGCTCATGACCGTGGCGCCGCTGGCCGCCGCCGTCGTTGCACTGGTGTTGCTCCGCCCGGCGGCCGCACGCCAACGCGCCACTCGGCACGCCTTTGACTCGGACAGATGATCACGTTGAATACGCTGCACGGAGCGGATTTTCGGCGCGAGGCACTCGCTCGCTGAATCCTGCACTCGGTAGGGAATGACGTGGGCGCGAGGTCTAGGCCGTGGAGGTGTCACACACGGCACAGCGGCGCGAACTCCTGCACGCTGGCGCGCCGGCGCCTCAGGCGGCGATGAGCCGGATCGGCAGATGTTGGTGGCGGTGGATGATGTTGTTGACCTCCCACGTCGGCCGTGCGGTCGCCTCGATGCGTTCGACCCGGTCGAGCAGGGCCTTGAGCATGGCGGTCGTTTCCAGTCGCGCCAGTCCTTGGCCGGCGCAGGCGTGGGCGCCGTTGCCGAATGCGAGGTGGCGTCCGGCGTCGCGGGTGATGTCAAAGACGTCGGGACGGTCCCATTCGCGTTCGTCGCGGTTTGCCGAGGCATACATGACCAGCACACGGGCACCGGCGGGAATCTGCGCACCACCAAGAGTGTTCTGCTGCAGCGCCTTTCGCGTGAACCCGCGCAGCGGGGACTCGTAGCGCACGACTTCGTTGACCGCGTTGGGGATCAGGCTCGGGTCGGCCTTGAGTGTCTCCCATTGTTCGGGGTGGGTGGCAAACAGATAGATCGCGTTGGAGATGGCACTGATCGTGGTGTCCAGCGACGGCGCGATGTAGTCGATCAGCAGGGGTGCCACGTCGTCGGCAGCGAGAGTGCCGTTGTCGGCGGCGTCGAGCAGCTCGTGGGCCATGCTACCCGGTAACACGTTGCGGTCGCGCACGATACGACGGGTGAAGCGCAACATGTGCAGGCTACGAAGCACCGCCTTGAAGGCCTGCCAGTTGGCCGGGCCCAGGATGTCGAAAGTTGCTGCGGCCCAGTCGAGTAGGTGGCCACGTTGATCGCGCGGCCAGCCGACCAGGTCGGGCACGACGGCCAGGGGCAGGGCGGTGGCCAGGTCGGTGACCGCGTCGATAGTGGCTCGCCGAAGCGCGGCGTCGACGATGGTGTGGGCCTGCTCGTCGACGCTGTCGCCCAGTGCGCGTAGGGCGCGCGGCATCAATCGGTGGGCGACCAGTTTGCGGCGCCGATCATGTTCGACGCCGTCGCTGTTCAGCGTGGTGCCGCGCGACAAGCGGTTAGCGACCGGATTGGCCGCCACCCCGCTTCCCGACAGATACCGGTCGTCAGCGCGCAGGGCGGCTTTGCATTCGGTGTAGCGCGGCAGCGCATAGAGGCGATGGCGCGGTAGCCACACCACCGGTCCGAGGTGACGTAGCTCGCGGTAGTGCGGGTATGGGTCGAGAATGGCTGATCTGCTGTAGATGTCGGGTCGGTAGACCGGCACGTCCGTTCGCTGGTGGAACATGACCTATGTCCTATTCGTCGTACGCGCCACGCAACAGCGACGGCGAGGGCTGGTCGGGCAGAAAGACCGGGAGGGCGAGGCACTGTGCGTTCACGTCGCGACCGGCGGACATGACGGTGCGGTCGGGGCGTACGACGGCGGCCGTGACATGGTGGCGGTCCAACCAATCGGCCAGGTCGGTGCCCGGCGCGGCCTGCACGGTGCGCGCGCCGCGTTCGTCGACGAGGCGTTGCTGCGCCGGTGTCAGCGCTGCGGCGGTGATCACTCCGAAACCCCAACCCAACTCGTCGTCGAGACGCCGCCGGTTGTCGATCAACGGGTTCGGGCACAGGCTTCCCGCGATCCGGCGGGTGGCCCACGTCCGCCGCACCATGCTCGAGGAGCGCAGTGGCGGAGTCCGGGAATCGGTGATCTTGGCGCGCAGGCCCGGCACCAACCGAAGGCGGGGTAGCACGAGGCGCCGGGCAGCTGTTCCTATTGTGCCGCCGGCAGTCATGGCCCGCCCCATGTTGCGCGCCAGGGCGATCATGTAGCGAGCATGGGGTGCGCGTTCGGTCTGGTAGGTGTCGAGCACGCTCGGCGGCAGATGACCGTGGTGAACTCCGGCGATCTTCCATGCCAGGTTCGCGGCGTCACGCAGCCCCGCGCCCATGCCCTGGCCGATGAACGGCGGGGTGAGGTGTGCGGCGTCGCCGAGCAAAAAGGCGTTGCCGCGGCGCCAGCGGTCGGCGATCTGGGCGCGGAAGGTGTACTCGGTGACCCGGATGAGCTGAAGGTCGGCGTCGTCGACGCCTCGCGTCCAGGGCGCGATCAGGGGGCGCAGCGCCCGTAAGGTCGCATAGTCGTCGACGGACTCGTCGTCTCCCAGGGGAAACTCCCAGCGGTAACGGGTGTCGCCGATGCGCATGTAGGTGCCCGCGCGCCGGCCATCGCAGACCTGGTGCACGCCGTCCCACTGACGAAGATCGGCGGGCGTGGCGATGTCCACGACCAGCCAGCGTTGATCGAATTTCAGGGTGCACATGGTGGCGCCCACCGCGCCGCGCACCATACTGTTTGCGCCGTCGCAGCCCAGCAGGTAGTCGGCGGCGATCAGCGACCTGCGGCCGGACATGCGGTCCGCTGCCGCGAGGCGCAGCCTGCCCGTGGCATCGGTGGTGACGTCGAGGACTTCGGTGTCACCGCGAAAACGTGCTCGCGGGTAGCGCGCGAGGTTGCGGCGCAACAGCTCTTCGAGTTCGGGTTGGTCGAACATGTTCGCCGCGGGAAAGCCGTTGCGGGTCAACGCCGTAGCGCGCTGGAACTCGGCGAGCACCGACAGGTCGCGGTCCACGAGGCGCAGGCCGCGGGCCGGTCGGGAGATGGCGGC
>NZ_LZKC01000033.1:0-2813 GCF_001672685.1 Mycobacterium sp. E2462 | reverse complement strand
GCGGCGGCGCGCCGATCGACGTGCCCGCGGTGCTCGAACACTGCCGCGGACAGCTCGCCGATTACAAAGTGCCGCAATATGTTTGCCTGGCCGACGCCGCACTGCCGCGCAACGCCGGCGGCAAGGTGCTCAAGGCGGCGCTGCGCGCGCAGGTGCGCTGGGGCGAGCCGCTGCGATGAGCCCCACCGTGCTGGTCGCCAACCGCGGCGAGATTGC
The DNA here is from genome assembly GCF_001672685.1 of Mycobacterium sp. E2462. Taxonomy (NCBI): domain Bacteria; kingdom Bacillati; phylum Actinomycetota; class Actinomycetes; order Mycobacteriales; family Mycobacteriaceae; genus Mycobacterium; species Mycobacterium sp. E2462. Next base: position 2,597 of record NZ_LZKC01000033.1, on the reverse strand, counting down.
GCTGCGGATCATCCGGACCGCGACTGAACTCGGGATGCACACGGTGGCCGTCTACGCCGAGGACGACGCGGCGAGCCCGCACGTGCACGCGGCCGACGAGGCGATCGGGCTGGCCGGCCCCGGCGCATACCTGGACCACAGCGCGGTCCTCGGCGCCGCCACGTCCTGCCGCGCCGACTTCATCCATCCCGGTTACGGATTCCTCAGCGAGAACGCAAGATTCGCATCGGCCTGCGCCGCCGCGGGCCACACGTTCGTCGGACCGGACGCGCGGGTGCTCGACGTCTTCGGCAACAAGACCACCGCGCGCCGGGCCGCGGCCGCGGCCGGCGTCCCCACGCTGCCCGCCACGGACGGGCCCAGCAGTGTCGCCGACATCAAGGAGTTCCTCGTCGCCCGGCCCGGCGCCATCATGATCAAGGCGCTCGCCGGAGGAGGCGGCCGGGGAATGCGCCGGGTCGACGACGTCGGCGAGGTCGACGACGCCTACCGCCTGTGCGCCGCGGAGGCCGAGACGGGCTTCGGGGACTCGGCGCTGTTCGCCGAGGCGCTGCTCGACGACGCGCGGCACATCGAGGTGCAGATCGTGGCGGCCCCTGCCGGCCATCAGACCCACGCGCTGGCGCTGGGTGACCGCGATTGCAGCGTGCAGCGCCGCTATCAGAAGCTGGTCGAAATCGCCCCGGCACAAGGCCTCTCGGATGACGTGCGGCGCGCGCTGCATCAAGCGGCGGCCCGGCTGTGTGCGCGGGTGGGTCTGCACGGCCTCGCCACGGTCGAATTCCTGGTCACGGGCGACGCATTCGTGTTCCTCGAAGTCAATCCGCGCATCCAGGTCGAGCACACGGTCACCGAGGAGACCACCGGCTTCGACCTGGTCGCCGTCCAGCTGGCGATCGCCAAGGGCACCTCCTACTACCGGCTCGGCTTGCCCGCCGGCATCGCCTCCGACGGCACCGAGGTCCTGGGCGAGCCGGCCGCGCAGCGCGGCATCGCCGTGCAGGCCAGGGTCAACGCGGAAACCCTGCGCCCCGACTTCACGGTGGCGCCCGCCGCGGGCACCATCACGGCGTTCGCCCCGCCGGCCGGCCCCGGCGTGCGCGTCGACACCTACGGCAAGGCGGGTCTGGCGATCAGCCCCCGCTACGACTCGTTACTGGCCAAGGTGATCACCCACGTGCGGCAGCCGTCGTGGCCGGCGGCCCTGCGCAAGGCGCGCACCGCGCTGACCGAGTTCGAGATCGAGGGCGTTGCCACCAACATCGCAATGCTGCGCGCGCTGCTGGCCGACGCGCGGCTCGAAGCCGGTTGGGTCACCACGGGTTTCCTCGAAGACACACTCCCGGAGCTCGCGACGGCGGCGCTCTCGCAGCGGCACGATCCGCCCGCCGCGACGGTCGATCTCTACCCGGGTGAACGCGTGCTGCGGGCGCAACTCGCGGGCACCGTGGTGGAGGTGGTGCCCGAAGGCCTCGACTGCCCGGCCGGCGGGCAGCTGGTGGTGCTCGAGGCGATGAAGATGCAGCACGTCCTCACCGCGCCCGAGGCGTTGCGCACCGCACGTAACCTGGTGGCCGCCGGGCAGGTCGTCGGCACCGGTGACCCGCTGCTCGTCTTCACCCCCGCGCAGACCGGCGGTCATGATGAATCGGCAACCGCCTCAGCGGATCTCGACCGCCCGCGCGCGGACCTCGACGAGGTGGCGCACCGCCACCTGCTCACCCTCGACCAGGGCCGCCCGGCCGCCGTCGCGAAGCGGCACGAGCGGGGCCGTCGCACCGCGCGGGAGAACATCGACGACCTCGTCGACCCCGGAAGCTTCGTCGAGTACGGCGCGTTGGCGATCGCGGCCCAGCGCAGCCGCCGCAGCGAAGACGACCTGATCGCCAACACCCCGGCCGACGGGCTGGTCGCGGGTGTCGCGACGATCGGCGCTGAGCGGTTCGGGCGGGACGCCTCCCGTGCCGTGGTCGTGTCGTACGACTACACGGTGCTGGCGGGCACGCAGGGCATGCGCAACCACGCCAAAACCGACCGAGTCTTCGACCTGGCGGCCCGCGAGCGGTGCTCGGTGGTGCTCTTCGCCGAGGGCGGTGGGGGCCGCCCGGGCGACACCGACGCCGGTGGCGCCGCCGGCCTGGACGTCCCGACCTTCCGCATGCTCGCCGGTCTGCGTGGCCGGGTGCCGCTGGTGTCCGTCGTCTCCGGCCGGTGCTTCGCCGGTAACGCCGCTCTGGCCGGTGTCTGCGACGTCATCATCGCGACTCCGGACGCCAACATCGGCATGGGTGGGCCGGCGATGATCGAGGGCGGCGGGCTGGGCGTTTACCCACCGGAGGCGATCGGGCCGATCGCCGTGCAGCGCCGCAACGGCGTGGTCGGCCTCGTCGCCCGCGACGAAAGCCACGCGGTGGCGCTGGCCAAGCAGTACCTGTCGTACTTCCAGGGCAGTTTGGACGAGTGGGAGACGCCGGACCCGCGGTTGGCGCGAAACGTTGTGCCGGAGAACAGATTACGCGCCTACGACGTGCACCGCGCGATCGAGTCGATCGTCGACGTCGGTTCCGCGCTGGTGCTGCGGGCGGACTACGGCGTCG
>NZ_LZKC01000032.1:0-22052 GCF_001672685.1 Mycobacterium sp. E2462 | reverse complement strand
GGTTCCGCCGGGTGCGACGGTGATCAATCCGCCGCCCACGCCCAGCGACGATCCAGTGGACCCGGACGCTCCCGACCCCGCGCCGGCCGCGGCGGCGTCCGCCGCCGGCTGCAAGGGCACCGACGGCGCAGCGACCCCGCCGCCACCGCCGAGCGAAGCGGGTTTGAGCCCTGCCCCGCCGGGCAGCCCACCCTTGCCCTTCAACGCATCCTTCACCGCGTCCTTGACGTCGGCGGTGTTTGCCCCCGGGGTCATCGGCGTTCCCGGGACGCTGGGCACGCTCGGCACACTCGGCGTGGGCGTAGTACCACCGCCGGGGATATCGGCGTCGGGGATGTCGGGCAGGTCGGGGTTGTCCGGGTCCACTGGATCGTCGCTGGGCGTGGGCGGCGGAATGGCGCCGATGGGCGGCCAGGGACAACAGAATTCGGCCAAGGGTAAGCGGGTGCAGTCCGAGGAAGAATCGCTGTACACCGAGGAGCGGCAGTGGACCGAGGGCGTGATCGGCAATCGTCCGCGCAAGGCGGGCCCGGAGAAGTAGGCGCGCGTCGCGGCGCGGACATCGCCCGTTAACTCGGCGGCCCTTGACCGTTCATCGTTTCGAAACCCACACGCGCGCAACGAAATAACGGTATCGACTCCGTTCGCTTCGTGCCGACGTCGATTAGGCTGAGGGTCATGGCAATCGCCAAGCCCGCGGGCGAATTCGCCGAGCAGATGCTGGAACCCGGCGGATGGCCGGAGATCGACGAGGACCTGCTCTACGACCGCGCGCAGGCGTACACACAGGTGCTGCGGCAGGTCACCGGCGTCCTGGAAACCTGCCAACAACAGCGAACCGAACTGTTCGACGGCGACGTGTGGTCCGGTGGCGCCGCCAACGCCGCCAACGGTGAACTCGGCACCAACATCGACGAGTTGGTGAAGCTGCAGAACGGTCTGGCGACCGTGATCACGTGGAACCGCTACGTCGCGCTGTCGGTCGGGCAGACCAAGTCGGACATCACCGACATCGTCGACGCCGCGCAGCGCCAAATTGCGGCCGTGCAGCGAGATTCGAAGATGAACGCGGCCGAACGCGCCAACGCCATCAACGGCGTCGTCATTGCCACGCATGTGGCCAACGTCGGCATGATGGAAAGCGCCGCGGAGCGGATCCTGGCGACCAAAGCCTGGAGACCCCCGGCCAACGCGCTCGACGACCTACTGGACCAGAAGACGCCGCCCCCGGTGACCTTGCCGGGCGGGTCTGACGGCGCCGCACCCCCGGACGACGGTGCACGAGACACCCCGGAGGAACGAGACCGGCCGCGCCCCGCGCCGGCGCAGCCGGCGGTTCCCGCGCCGTCGTTGCCCGGACTGCCCACCCCGGGCGGCGGCCCGCAGACCCCGCCCGGGATCCGTGCCTCGCCCGCGCAGCCCCCGCGGCCGTCGGCGCCCACCCCCGGCGCGTCGGCGCCCGCGGGCCCGGAGACGCCCGGCCGTCCGAACATCCCCGCGCCGCCGCCCGTTCCGTCGAGTCCGCCGAGTACGCCGGTCCCGCTGGGCCCGGCGACCCCGGCGGTGCCGCTGAGCCCCGCTGCGTCGGTGGGACCGTCCGGCGGCGCGACCGGCAAGGGCGTGGCCCCCGCGTCGCTGTCGGCGTCTGGGCCCGCGGCCGGTGGCCATGCCGAGGACTCGTCGGCGTCGACGGCACCGGCCGGGGCGACCACGATGCCGGCCGCGCCGATGGCGGCGGGGGCCGGGGGCGCCTCCGCGGGCGCCGGGCCGCGGTCCGCCGCTCCAGTCGCGCAGGCCTCCAGCCTCCAGCCCGCGACCCGCCCGGCCGCTGCGGCCCGCTCGGGGGCCCGGCCCGCCCGGGCGAAAACCACCGAAGAGCCTGAGGCCGCGGACCCGCCCAATCCCGTTGCGCCTCCGGTGATTATCCCGGTGTCGGCGAAGCGGGCCGAGCGAGATGCCATCGCCGACGCGGCCACCGCGGACGCCACCCGTCGCCGCGGCACCGACCCGTTGCAGATGGCGCGGCGCATCGGCGCCGCGCTCAACGCACCGGGTGACCCGGCAACGATCAACCTCGGCTTCTTCTGGGTCACCGCCGTGACGACCGGGGGCGCCATCGTGGTGGCCAACAGTTACGGCGTGGCATTCATACCCGACGGTGTGCGGTTACCCGAACAGGTGCAGCTGGCCAGCGCGGACGACGCCGTCGCGCCCGCGGAACGTGCCCGGTGGGCCACCTATCCCATGATGGCCGTGCAGGGCTGGGCGGAACACCACGACACCAAGCTGCGGGCCGTCATCGCCACTGAAGAGCAGTTCGCGATGTCCGACCCGGGCGTCGCCCGAATCATCTTGCAAGCGGACGACATTCCGGATACCGGCGCCATGGCCGGGCGCTCTCGCCTTGCGGTGGTGAACCCGCACGCGTTTGACCGCCTCGCGGCCACCACCGATGTGCGGCTGATCGACCTGCTGCCGCCGGCTTCCGCGGCGGCGCCCGGGAATACGCCCGACGCGGAGCCGCCGTCCGATGACCGCCCGTTGTTGTGGTTCGAGGTGATGAAACCCTTGGCAAGCCGGGCCAGCGGACGCCGAGCAGCACACCTGCGGGCGTTCAAGGCCTATGCGGCCCTTGCGGAAGACGTGACGCTCGGCGAGGCGCGCACCGCCGCCGACCTGTCCGCGCAACGCTCGGCGGTCGCGGACTGGCTGTATTGGAAACACCTCAGCGAATTGCTCGCCGCGGCGGGCGTCTGACCGGGTCAGAGGCCCGTTGCCGACGGCGCCGCGGCCGTTGGGCGAGCGGGCGCCGAAGCCTCGGCTGGCGCGTGCGCTGGGCCCTGCGGAGGGTGGCTCGTGGGGTCGCCCAATGCCATTGTCTGTGCGACCAATTCGTCGTCCGCGGATCGCTCGTTTTCCGCCTGGTCGGCGGTGAGTTACGCCGGGGTCGAGCCCGCCCCACCCGTGCCTCCAGCGGCCTGCTGCACACTCGACATGATGGTCTGCAACCCCTGTGACGCGGGTTGCAGCGCCTGCACCATCCCGGCGAGCTGCCCGGGTGAGGCGATGTCGGTGACCGGCGTGACCACCTTATCCGCCTTGTCCGCCTTGTCCGGTGTCGCCGGAACGGGCTGCTGCTGCGCTGCCTGAGCCAGGTCGGACGCACCGGTCGCTGTCATCAGTCGCGGTGCGGGCGAGGTTGCGGGGGCGGCCAGGAACGCGACTTGCGCCACGTGCTCACTGAGCGCCTGATCGGCGTCGGCGTAGATGCCCGCCGCCGCTACCATGCTCGATGCCGTTGCCTTGACCGCCGTTTCGACGGCGGGCAACCCGGCGATAACCGGTGACTCGATGACGGACATGGTCTTGCTGACCGCGGCGGACACCGCGTCCGCTCCCGTTGTCGCGATGAACGCGGGCAGGGCAACGGGAAACTCGACCGCCCGCATCGCCACCCCCGCCGCCGTCAGGCGGGCGGTGTCTACCGACAGAGGTTCAACCATGACGAATCTCCTTGAACGCGCTGGCATTCGGGCGCATCGGCTGTCAAAACCGGACGTTGCGGACGGTGTCGTAGACACCGGTGATCCACAGCAGCATCGGGACGATGGCCGCGACGATGGTGCCGTCGGCCAGTTCCAGCAGGCGCTTCATCACCGGTGAGACCCGCCGAATCCGCAAGGTCGCGGCGACGGTCATCAGCGCCAGCAGGAACACCGCCAGGTAGCCGGCCAGCAACAGCCAGGCCAGCTGCGGATACCAGAGGCTGAGCCTGACCGTCACCCCGGTCGGGACGACCACGACCGCCGCCACTAGTGCCCACGCACACCACCGTTCGGCGTACAGGCGGGACCTGAACCCACACGCCGCGGTGACGAGCGCGGCCACGGTCAGGCTGTGTACGAAGAAGTGACCGCGCACCACGACGGCGACCGCGCCGACCGCGAGCACCGCCGTGCCTGCCAGCACGAAGCCGGTGAGCAGCTGCTTGGCCAGCCGGCTGCGCTCGGTGAGCCGGGCGGCGGAATCGGGCACCGACGCGATGATCGCCTGCCAGGTCCGTGTTTCTTCGACTTCATCGGTGTGGCGACCGGTGACCGGGTCGAGCAGTTCCTCGTGCTCGACCGTCTCCCCGGGTGCGGGGATGGGCGGCAACGCGATTCGTGCGACGGCGACGGTCAACTTCGCGGCGTTGGTGATGACGAAGAGGCCGAACAGGACCGCGCCGGCGGGCACCCAGCGCTGCCATCCGTAGCCGAAGGCGATGGCGGCCAGCAACGCGGCGAGGGATGCGACCACGACGAACGATGCCAGTTCGAACCGTCGGCGCGGGCCGCCGCGTGCCAGCAGCGTGAGAAACAGCACGGTGGCGGCCGCGCCCGCGAGTTGCGGGGCACCGAGGGAGTCGATCCGATGCGGTCGCGGGACGCCCAGCGCGACGGCCATGCCCAGCAACGGATACGCCGCCGCCAGTAGGCTTTCCGAGAGATCGACGCTCCGGTACAGCCGCCCGGCGGCCCAGCTGCCGAGCACCGCGATGGTCCCGCCGACGCCCAGGCCCACCGCCCACCACACATGGCGCCCGGTGTGCTCCCAGGTCAGCGCGGCGAGCGCGACGGTCACCAGCGCCACCATCGGGATTGTCAGCGCGATAAGCCGATTGAGCGCGGACCTGTCGAACTGCGGTGATTCGTCGAGCACCGCGATGGCGTCGATGACGTCCTCGACGAGGGGCCGGTAGCGTTCGGTCCTGCTCACGGCGACCAGCGTCAGCAGCGACCCGTCGACCACGCCCGCATCGTCGAGCGACTGGTCGGTCGGCAGCGGCGGGGCTCCGGGACGGGCGAAGGTCCACGCCCCTTGCGCGGCGAAGTCAAAGCCGGCCAACACGTCCGGTGGTGCGTCCTCCAGCAGCTCCGCCAGCACGCTCACCGTGTCGTCGATGTAGTCCGCGATCGGTGCGACCGAAGGCAGCACCACGTCGGTCATGCGCCGACCGGTGAGCACGGTCACCCTGGTGGAGGCGGGCTTGGCCGGAGCCTCAGTGGTTGCGGCCGCGGCGGCGGCGACGGTCGGCGCGCTCAACGGCGTTCACCCCTGTCGAAATCGTCGGACAGTGCTGCGGCTAGCTCGCTGATTTTACGCTGGTAGCGCGCGCCCAGCTGGGCGAACTGAATCTCGGTGCCCGCCGCGATGTGCCGGTCCCACGGCAAGCTGATGACGCGGTCGGGCGCCACGTGGCGGTGAAACAGCGACGCCAATTCGCTTGGCGCGCCGCGATCGTCGCCGGGACTCACGTGGTTGATGACGACGCAGGCGCGGTGGAGCAGTTGCGGGTGGCCGTTGTCGCGCAGCCAGTCGAGCGTGACCAGGGCCTGCCGGGCGCCGTCGACCGAGGCGGAGGAGACGACGACCAGCCCCGACGCGGCGGTGAGCGCCTCGCGCGCGGCCGGTGTGGCGGGATCGGCACCACAGTCGGCCAACACGAGGTTGTAGAACCTCGGGACCATGGCGATGGCGCGTTTCCAATCCTGCGCGACCAGCGTGCGGCCGCCGCCGATGTATCCCGCGGCGGCGAGCACCTCGAGGTTGACGGCGTTCATGCTGGTGTGCGCGCGAAGGTCGTTGTAGTGCGACAGGCCCCGGTTGCCAAGCAGATCCGCGATGGTGGCGTCGGTCCTGCGGCCCACGCGGTCGGCCAGGTTACCCGCGACCGGGTCCGCGTCGACGGCGAGGATTCGGTCGGCTCGGACTTGGGCCAACACCGAGCCGAGGGTGGCGGTGGTGGCCGTCTTGCCGGTGCCCCCTTTGAGGCCGAGCACGGCGATCTCGTACGAACCGCGGATGCCGCGACGGATACGGTTCCGTAAGTCCACCTCGTATTGCTCGTCTCGCGACAGGCCGACGTTGATCCGCGTGACCGCGTGCAGCCAGCGCCGCCAGCGCTGCCGCGATAGCGGTTTGGCGGTGCGCGCGGCCGGGGCGGCGGGGCGTGTGCCCTCGAGTGGCGGCGCGCCATTGTGCTTGATGGGCTGGGGTGGTGCGGCGGACAGTGGCTGTGCGGCAGCAGCTTCCGGCTTGGGTTGCTGCGCTCCGGCGCGGTGGCTGTGGGGTGACCTGACGCGCGGGACCGGTGGTGCGGCCGGGCGGTCGGGGCGCAGGTGGCGGGCGTGGCGCGCCTGCGGCGGCGGGCCGGCGGCCGGGGGCGTCGGGCGGTCGCTGCTTGGCGGACTCGGGCGACCGTTGGTAGGCGGGTGGCCGTTGGTCGGCGGGTGGCCATTGCTGGGCGGGTGGCCGTTGAGTCCGGGCGCGCTTACCGGGATGGGCGGTGGGGCCGCAGGTTTCGGCTCGGCCGGCGGCGGGACCGCGTGGCCGGTCCGCGCCAACAGCATGGGCGGCAGTTCATCCGAAGCGTGCAGGGTCTCCCCAGCGCTAGGGCCGGCTGCGGTGCCGGTGTGACCGGGGGCAGCGACCGGCGGTGGCGCCGGGGCCGTGCCGCCGACCTTGGGTTCGTCCGACGGTGGCGTCGCCGGGCCGTCGTCAACCTCATACTCACCATGGGACTCGGCATCCTGAGTAGCCGCATCCGCAACCTCGGCGTCCACGGCGGGTTGGAAGAGCCGGTCGTAATCGGCCGCCATCAATGCCTTTCGCGTCGCGCGTGGCCAGTGGTCCACGGCGAAGGGCGCGAGAAGAGGCGAGGCCTGCCGACAGGTGGGACTCGCCTGTTCCCGTGCTCGTCTCGTCGATTCAGGAGAACATGCCCGTGACGCCGGACTCCGTCTGGGCCATCGCCTGGCTGGCCTCGCTGATGCGGTCGGCCAGATTCTTCAGCGCCTCGTTGAGGTGATCGGAGGCGGTGTTCCAGTTCTGCTGGACGGCGTGGTAGGCCTCCGAACCGCTACCGCCCCAGGCCGCGGACAGCTTGGCCAGCGAGCTCCTGCCTTCGTCGAGCAGGCCCTGCGTGGTCTGGACGGCTCCGTGGATCTGTCCGGCTCCCGCTTCGATGCCGGCGAAATTCCAATGCTGATCGCTCATGACTTAAGCTCCGTTTCTTCGTGAGTGTGATGGGGGATTAGAAGTTCATCTGCGACGACAGCGAGCTGGCCTGCTCGTCGTCGGCCTTCGAGTACTCGATGCCGGCACCGTGGATGTTCTGCGAAATGTCGTTGAGGGCCTTGATCTGCGCCTGGCCCGCCTCGTGGAAACGCGTCAGCGCCTGCTGCGCCGCGGCACCGGACTGACCGCGCCAGTGGCCGACCAATTCACCGCCTGTGGACTCCACCTGGCCGATGACCTGCTTGAGTTCGTTGGAGATCCGGTCGAAGTTGGCGGCCTCGGCGCTGAGGGTAGCGGCGTCGGTTCTCATCTCTGCCATGTTTGCTACTTTCTGTGTTGCTCGTCCTCGCCAAGTGATGGCAAGTCTTCCGGCCCGCGCGGCCGGGAAGTCCGTTTCCTCGGGTGCTCACCAGTCGTCGTCGTGTTCATACGGTTCGTCGTCGTGGTGTTCGGCGGTGAGCGCTGCGGGCGTCGCCAACCCGGGCCGGGCCGCGCCGCCCGCCCCCGCGCCGGGACCGGCCGCGCCGATCGGGGCGGCACCACCCGTCGCCGACGATCCAGCGCCGGCGCTGGCCAAAGGGGCTGCCGCACTGGGCTTTTCGATGAGTTGGCTCATCATGGAGGTGCGTGCGGACGTACCACCCGCACCGGGCAGCGCCTCGGAGTGCATGAGACCAAGGCCGACGCTGGGGCCCGTTCCCCCTGCCAGCGGGTGACTCGACAGGGGGCCGGCCCCGAGCAGCCCAAGCTGACCGGGCAGCGCGTCGCCGCCGGCGTGGTCGGCCAGCGCGTCGGCTCCGGGCAGGCCCTCCCCGGCACCATCCATTCCGGGGTTCTGCCCGGTCATCGACATCAGCTGCGACAACGGCTGCATCAGCTGCTGCATCGGGGCGCCGAGCTGACCCATCTGTCCCAGATACTGCGAGATGTCCTCGCCCGGAAGGACTCCGATATCGGGCGTTGGCGCGGGGATGTCGTCGTCGGCGTCATCGGCCGCCTCCTGAGCCAGGAGCCGCAGCGCCCGTGGCGCGGCGTCGGACGCTGCCCCGGTGAGCCGCGCGAGTGCTGCGGTGGCCACCGCCTCGCCCACCCCGGGCGCGACGATGGGTTTCATCGGCGGCAGTGGTTCGAACGCGATGTTGGCGAGCGTTTCTGCCTGATAGATGTCCATGGCGACGGCGGCCTGGTTCCACATGCGGACGAAGTAGTCCGTCTCGTTGAGGCCGATGGGCACCATGTTGATTCCGAGAAAGTTGGTCGCTGTCAGCACGCCGTGGGTGATGTGGTTGGTCGCGATTTCCGGAAGCGACGGTGTCATGGCCAGCGCTTGGGTGTACGCGGCGGCCTGAGCCATCGCCCGCGCGGCGCGCTGCTGTGCCTGCGCCGCCGCGGTGTTGAGCCACGCCACCATCGGTGTCGCCGCGGCGATCGCGCGTTCGCTGCCGGCGCCCGTCCACGCCGCGTTCAGGGCGGCCAGCGCCGTGGCCAACTCGACCGACTGGGCCGCCAGGGCGCTGGCCAGCGCTTCCCAGCCCGCGGCGGCCTGCAGCATGGGCGCGGGACCAGCGCCGGCCATCAGGCGTGCGGTGGTCAGTTCCGGTGGCATCGCATGCCACAACACGTCGACTGGACTCCTTCGTGTTAATCGCGTCTCTCGGGTTAATTACAGCGTTAATTATTGGCGTCGCGCGACGCGCGACATTGGCCGCGAAGCAATTCGCCTCTCAATTCGTATGAACGGATATCGACATTTGCGTGAACGCTGAAGATTGCGGACCGGTCAGGGCGGGCGGACATCGCCGCAGGTGCCCGTTTTCCGTTATCACCCTGTGGCTCACCGACTTTCTCCGCGGGGGCGACCACGTTATCCTAACCGCCCTGCGGCGTTGCTGGAGGTACTTCTTCCGGAGGATCGATATAGGCGGCCTGAATGATTTCTTTGCCGTCGGGTGCCACGAGAAATGCTTGTCCGGGCGGGCGACGCTTGACCTGAGTTTCCCGCGAGGGGAAATCCTGCTTGTCACCGGAAAGGAAGAGGGTGGGTGACCCCGCGCCGTAGGCCGCGCCGACAAACTTGTCCATGGTCGCCTTGTACGCGTAGCTCATCTGGCACGTCACGATGAGGTGCAAGCCGATGTCCGTGGCCGCCGGCAGCAGGGGTGCCAGTGGCGCCATCGGCGGCATCCCGCCGGATGCGGCGACGATCATGTGCCAGTCATCCACCAGCAGGACGACGTCGAATCCGGTCCACCACGATCGCGAGCGCAATTGGGCCGTGGTGAGGTCGGCCGGCGGCAGCCGCTTGGTCAGGTTGAACGCCAACGCCTTGATGGCCTCGTCGAGTGTGGTGCTGTTGCGGTTGATGGCGCCGGCGTCGAGCAGGTGGCTGTCGGGAACCGCGTCGAGCAGGCCGGAACGGTAATCGGCCAACATGAACCGCACCTGTTTGGGGCTGTTGCGCGCGCAGATGGCGCGGGCGATCGCGTGCGCGGTGCGCGTCTTGCCCGATTTGGCTGCCCCGAAGATCAGCAGGTGCGGCGTGGAGTACATCTGGTTGTGCGCCACGGACAGGTCGGTTTCCCGGAGTCCCATCGGGATGGTCCAGCGGGTGCGGTAGTCCGCGTCCGGGCCCGGCGGATTCGGGTCCAGCTCGTAAAGGTGAATCCGCTCGGGCAACACCCTGACCCGCGGTGCGCGTTCGTCATGTTGTGCCGCAATGTGATTCACCGCCGCAGTGATGGCCTCGACGATGTTCTCGGCGCTGTGGACACCGTCCAGCCGCGGTACGCCGATCATCAGGTGGTGTTTCTCCACCGACATGGCGCGGCCGGGGCGGTTCGCCGGGATGTCTCGGGTCGCGCGGTCGATCTGCGTGTCGTTGACGTCACCGAGCCGGAACTCGATTTTGGTGCCCAGGTAGTCGCGGACGCGGGACTTCAGTTCGGTCCAGCGCGGCGTGGTGATCACCGTGTGAACGCCGAACGACAGCCCCTGCGAGGCCAATTCCTGCACCGGCGTCTCGAGATCGGGGAATTCGCTGACGAACGCCGGCCAGCCGTCGATCACGAGGAAGACGTCACCGAACGGGTCGGCCGCCACCGGCTGCTCGGGGTCCGCGCGGAGTTGGCGGTACATCGCGATGGACCCGACGCGGTGGTCTTTGAAGGTGGCTTCCCGCTGCCGCAGAACGGATTGCACCTCCGCGACCACCCGCATGACCCGGTCGGGCTCCGAGCGGGTGGCCACCCCTCCCACGTGCGGCAGGTTGTCCAGGTAAATCAACCCGCCGCCGCCGAGGTCGATGCAGTAGAACTGCACCTGCCGCGGCGTGTGCGTGGCGGCGGCCGCCAGGATCATCGTCTGCAGCAATGTCGACTTGCCGGTTTGCGGCGCGCCTCCGATGGCGATATTGCCACCGGCACCCGAGACGTCGACGCCCCACACCCCTTGCAGGTGCCGGCGCGGCTCGTCCATGATGCCCAGCGGAAACCGCAAGGGCTGCGCCTGATCCCGGGCCACCAGCTCGTCGAGCGGCGTCGGATCCTTCAACGGCGGCAGCCACATCTTGTACGCCCGCGACTCCGTCGTGCTCAGCTGGTCCAGCACGACCTCGCTGAGCGCGCGACCCTTGGATTCCACGGTCATGGCAGCGCCTCATCCAGAACGGGAGCGGCGGTGAAGCGCTGGATGCGTAGCGTCTGGGGGCGGGCGTGCGGCCCGGCTCCGTTGCCCTCGCCGGTGGCGTCGGCCTTGTTCGGGGGGACGTAGGCCGCGCCGGTGTAAAGGGTGCTGAACTTCACGGGATCCTCCATGCCCACCCGCAGGAAGCCGACGCCGCTTTCCTTGTTGGTGATGTACCCCGCCTCCGGGGTGCCGATCACCATCTTGGACTCGTGAGAACTCGTGGTGCGCAACGCGATGCGATAGGTGAGGTTGGGCTCCAGTTTGTCGATGCGGGCGCCGCCGGTCTGCAGCGACTGGGTCGCGAGGAGCAGGTGTACGCGCAGCGATCGCCCCACGCGACAGATCCGGTCGAAGAGGTTGATGAAATCAGGGTGGCTCTGCAGCAGCTCGGCGAACTCGTCGACGACGACGAAAAGCGTTGGCAGCGGCGCGAGGTCGGCGCCCCGCTCCCGATACTTCTCATACTCCGCGACCCCGGACAGGGCGCCGGTGGCACCCACCTGGATGCCGGCCTGGCGGAGCAGGGTCTGCCGCCTGTCCAGTTCACCGGTGAGCACCTCGCCCATCCGACTGACCAGCTCGGCCTCCTCGGCCATGTTGGTGATCACGGCCGCCGTATGGGGAAGCTTCTCCATGCCCAGAAACGTCGAGCCGCCCTTGAAGTCGGTGAGAAGCAGGTTGACCTGATCCGGGTGGTGCAGCGCCACCAGCGACAGGATGAGGGTGCGCAGGAATTCGGACTTCCCCGAGCCGGTGGTGCCGATGAGCATGCCGTGCGGCCCGCCGCCGAATTCGGCGCCCTCCTTGATGTCGAGGTACATGATGTTGCCGGTCTTGAGTTCGTGGCCGAACGGAATCTTGAGACGGTCGCGGTCCTTATCGGTGAACATCCGCCAGCGCGCCGGGGTGACCTCCTCGACGCTGTGCGCCCCCACCAGTTGGTGCCATTCGGTGGCGACCTTCTTCTGGACGCCGGAGTTCTTCTTGTCGACGAGGGTGCCGGTGATCGACCAGCCAGCGAGCTTGCGGGCGATGCGGGCGGCCTGCCGCGGGGACAGTCCGTCGGTGGTCGCGGTGACTTGGCGGAACGCCTGTCCCGGCAGCCGGTCGTCGGCGGTGCCGTCCTCAGCCACCCGGATCCGGTAATTGGAGCCGCGGTGATTGCCCAGCGTGATCACCGTGACGCCGGCCCGTCCGTCCGGCGGGAATCCGGCCTTGCCGCCGGTCAGGTCGAGGATCACGACATAGGGGCCGCCCGGCAGCGAATCGGGGGAATGGGGTCCGCGCCCGGCCAGGTCCGACAACCCGTCGGGGCGGGTGTAGATCATCCGGACGGGGCCCGCGCTGTCGGTGTCCGTCGGATGTTGAAGGTGCGGAAGCCATTTCAGCCAGGACCAGTCGGGGTCGTCGGGCTCCTCGGTGAGCACCCGCACCTGCAGCAGGTCGGGTGGATGAAACACCGCGAGGTGGCAGATCATCGCCGCCACCAGTCGGGCCGACCCGGTGGCATCACCCCCGACCGCGATCGTCGGAAATGTGCGCAGCTGAACCAGTTTCGGACAGTCGTGGATCAGGCCGTGGGTGCGCAGGAACTTGACGACCCACATGTTGGCGACGGGTTCGAGGTAGGGTTGCGGTGCCGCGGTGGGGCCCGCCAGCTCGCCGCCCACGGAGGGCTTCATCAACCGGTCCACCGCCGGTTGGTCACCGACGCCGAGCCGGGTCGCGGCGTAGAAGTCGGCGGTGGCGGGCCGGGACCATTGTCGCGACGTGCCGATGATGGACAACAGGTCGTCGGGATGTGGCGCGTGAAAACTGAAGAACGCGACCTGCGCGGCGGCCGACGCGGTCACGCGGGGACGCAGGCCGGCCAGGTATCGCAGGTATTCCTTGCGGTCGGCGTTGATCTCGGGAACCTTCTTGCCGCCGCCGCTGCCCCCGCCGGCCATCATGCTCAGCGACATCATGATCATCATCAGCGGCATCATCAGCATGTACGGCGACAGTGCCCTGGTGCCGGTGAGCACCATGATCGCGATCATGCCGAGCATGCACACGCCCATCACGTAGGGCAGCACCTTCTGCACGCCCGACGGGGGGATGTCCACCCCGAGGTCCTCGGGTGGCGTGACGGTGATCTCCCCCGGCGTCAGGCGGGGGCCACGGGTGACCGTGGGAGTGAACTTCCGGGTGGTCACGAGGCGCCTCCGCCCGGCAGCTTGCGGGGGCTCGGGTCGGTGGGCAGCGCGTCGTGTTCCAGCAGGGCGGCCTCCTTGGACAGCACCGGTCCGTCGACCAGGAGCCGGATGATCTCCCAAGGCGCCGTCTTGGGCGACGGGAGGCCGAGCGCCGTCGCGGTATGCTGGTCGGGTAATCCGTACCGAATGCCCTGCGGATCAACGTAATACAGCGATTCTCCGTACCGTGGATCGGGTGATTGCAATTGCACGTACTTGCCGCCGTCCAGGTACACCGTTGCGCTGCCTTGGATCTGCTTGATCCCGGTGCTCAGCTCGGAGGCCGGCATCGGCAGGTGCCGGCCGGTCAGCACGGCGGTCTTGGCTGACTGGTCACCCGTCTTGCGGTCCCACGTCCAGCACAGCGTGGGGTCCTGCGGGCGGGACACAATCTTGATCGGCTCGTCGGGCAGCGGCGAGCTGTACACCACCTCGGGAGCCCGCAGGACCGTGTTCGTCGGCAGCACCGGGGGGTCCACCAACCCGTAGGCCTGGCTCGCCCGCAGGGCCGCGGCGGTGTTGGCGTTGACGGGCGCGACGCCGTCCTGCATCACCACGAAGAACCGCACGCCGAGCGCGGTGCGCAGCTGCAACACCGACCCGATCACCAGAGGGTCGGGGAGCCCTAGGGTGTTCGGCGCCCCGGCGCCGGGGATCGGGGGCAGCATCCAAGAACCCGCGTCGGGCAAGGCGTTGAACATCGCCGTGGACAGCGGCGCGGGCTTGGCCGCCCCGTGGATGCCGACCACGAAGGTCATCGGACGGTCGCTGAGGTCGGTGGCGTGCCGGCCGTTGGCGGTGATGACCCAGTCTTTGCCCCCGTAGGAGGCCAGCAGCGCCTCGTTCGGCGCAAGCGGGTCGATCGCCGGCACCTCGATTACCAACGGCCTTGCCAACACCGCCGTTTGGATGGTCGGGTTGGCCGAATCGGCCCGCGCCACCGTGTCGCACAGCGTCCAGACGGAGGAGTGGTCCGAGGACACCGGCGTCGCATAGGGGGCGCCGGGGATGCCGACGGATTGGCCTCGGGGCAGCCGGTTGAGTTCGCTGGATTTCACGGCCGCCGGTTCGGCCGGGCTGCCAAGCACCAGCCGCGCCGAGGTGAGGTTGTAGACCGGGTGCAGCTGGCCCGCCACCTTCAGGTACAGCTGATTGGTGCTGCGATCGACGAAGAGGTTGCCGTTGCCGAGCTTGCCCTGCGGCTTGAAATAGGCCATCGCCAGCGCGCCCACCACGATCAGGACGGACACGACCAGCCCCAGTGACACCGACCGGCTGTAAAACTGCAGCGGGTCGTCGAACATCCGGGTGTCGCGGCGCACGATCGCGTGTTCCAGCCGCCGGAGCAGGAAGCGCCAGCCGCTGACCTGAACTTTGGTGGTGAGGCGCAGGTTCGCCATCCGTCAGCCGGTGATGTTGAGGCGGCCGTGCACGGCCGCGATCGACTCGGTCATGTCGTCACCGTTGATTTCGCGAAGGCGATCCTCGTCGAGGCTCTCGAAGTCGACGGCCCGCGTGAGCCGGATGTCACGGTACTGCTCACCCGCTTCCACGAGCTGGCGCGCGTAACGGCCGTTCCCGGCGATGTCGAGGGCGGGCACGCCGCGCACCGTCCGTTGGCTCAACAGCTTGGCGGCCTGCAGGAGATTGTCCTGCGCCTCCCGATTCAGCGCGGAATCATTGCTGGCCGCAATAACATTGGCGATCTCGAGAATCTCCTCGGGGGAGTAGGAGTCGAATTCGATCCGGGTGGCGAACCGGGAACGCAGGCCCTCGTTGGTCTCCAACAGCCGATCGATGTCGGCGCTGTAACCGGCGATGATGACGACCAATCGGTCTCGGTCGTTCTCCATCCGCGCCAACAGGGTGTCCAGCGCCTCCTGACCGAAGGGGTCGGTCCGGCCGTCGCGTTCCTGCACCAGCGCGTACGCCTCGTCGATGAACAGCACGCCACCCAGGGCGCGGTCGATCGTCTTGGTCGTCTTGACCGCCGACTGGCCCTCGAACTCGGCGACGAAGTCTTTGCGTGAGGTCTCGACGAGCTTCGGCTCGCCGATGACGCCGAGCCCGGCAAGGATGTTCGCGACCACTCGGGCGATCGTCGTCTTTCCGGTTCCGGGGGGCCCGGTGAAGATCATGTGCTTGCTCGGCTGCGCGACCTTCATGCCGCGCGCCGCGCGCACCCTGGCCATCTGGGTGGCGGCGCGGTAACGCTCGACTTGGTCTTTGACGCGGGTGAGCCCGATCTGTCGTTCCAGTTCCGCCTCGGCCTCGGCGAGCAGCGTCTCCCGCCCGGAGGTGTCGGCCACCACGGTCGAGGCGTCCCAAGGGTCGGTGCGCGCGGCGATCTGTTCGGCGCTGACGGTCGACAGACGGTACGACGGATCCTTCAGGGCGGCAGTCACTTTGGGTTCAGGATGGGTGGTCTGCAGCCATTCGAGCAGCGCCACCGCCGCTTCCTCGTTGCCCTGACCGCGGCGCGTCATCGCCAGATACCAGGCGATGGCCCTGGCGCAGGCCTCGCCCGCCGGGGACGAGTTCGCCTCGGTCAGCCGGCGTTCGGCTTCAGTGAACAGCCCCAGGTTGGCCGCGGCCACCCCGTGCGCGACTCCCGCGGCGGCGGCCAAAAAGGTATCCGGCCATTTGGCGGCGCCCCGCACCTCCTCGATGGCATCGGTCCAGCGCTGCGATTCGCCGTACACCACCGCCTTGGCCCAGGACACCAGGTGCTCGGCCCCGGTGGGGGTCGCGCCGTCCAGCGCCTCCATGGCGTCGGCGTAATTGCCGTGCGCCGCCTCGCTTGTCGCGAAGCCAAGAGTGATGGCCAACGGTGAATTGACGGGATAGGTGATGTCGCCGTAGAGGCCGCCGATCGCGATGCGGGCGTTGACGGCGTTCATCGAGATCTGGGCGGCCCCGGCCAGGTGACCGAACTGCGTTCGGGAGTACCAGGCGCGAAACAACGTCACCCGATCGGTGTCGCCGCACCGGATGCGACCGACCCAGGCGTCGCAGGCCGATTCGTCGTGATCGGTGATCTCGGTGAACAGATCGAGCGACCGCGCCTGGGATATGGGCAGCATGCCGACCGCGCTCTCGAACATGCCGGCCAGCTGGTCGTTCATTGGTCGGCCGCGTATCGGATAGCGAACACCTCTGCCTGCGCCGCCTCGGCCTGTTCCGGTGTCGACAGGTGCATGTCGTGTTCCATGAAGTCGCGCAGGACCTGGTTGGCGTCGAAGCCGATCTCGTCGAGTTCCTGCAGGCCCTGCGACTGGATGGCGTTTTCGATGAGGTAGGTGTGTTGGCCGGCCAGGCCCTTCTGCCGGGCCAGGTCGGCGAGCACCAGGATCTCGTCGGCCAGTTCGGACTCGGTCGAGGCGGTCGCCTTCGGCGACAGGTGCACCCGCTGGGTCCGGCCGTCGATCAGCGCCGACACCGACACCGTGGCCGGGGGATTGGTGACGGTGAACAGCGAAACCCCGTCGTCTTCGTCCCCGTCTCCGGCTGCGTCGGCCTGCGCGGTGGTGGCGGCCAGGGCGTCCAGCTCGGCGATCTCGGGCTCGGCCGGCGTGAAGTCGTCGAAAGCATCGACTGCTGAATCGATTTCGTTGTTCTCGGTGACCGAGAAGTCCAACGCGTCGGAATCCTGGGCGTCGTCCGGGTCCGCCCGATGGGCGGAGAAGTCCAGGGCGGCGAGGTCGTCATGGTCGTCGTGCTGCGACATGGATCCTTCTTTCTGCATCGGTGTTGCCGGTCAACGCAGGGGTGCGGCTTCGGGGACGTCGGCGTGATCGAACCAAGAGCCCGCGGGTAGGAACTCGACGAGGCTGGTCAGGGTGCGCTGCAGGTTCTCCTGGGTGCCGGGCAGGAAACTCCCGTACAGCTCGCCGCCGACCCGACGGGGTAGCGAGACCAACCGGCCCCGCGCGGAGTCGAGCACCCCGGCCGCCACCTCGGTCTGGGTCGACGTTCCGCCGGGATGGCGCTGCACGGCGACGATCTCCGCCCAGCCGCTGGGGTTCGTGACGATCTCGGCGTAGGCGCGGGCGGAGGCCGCCCCCAGCCCGTGCCGGGTCAACTCCGCCGCGCCGGTGCAATCGGCCAGGTCGGCGGCGACACCGGTCAGCGGCTCGACGTCGGCCGGCTCGGCGGCACCGAGGACGGCGGTCACCATTCCCGCGAGCCCCACCTGGGCCGCGACGAGTTGCAGCACGAGCAGGTCGCCGTCACGCGCGGCGATCACGTGGCGGTCGTCTTTGCGGCACACCGCGAAGCGCACCATGGTGCCGCCCGCGTCGCGCCGCCACCAGCGCCCCTCCAGTGCGCGGTCGGGCCTGCTGAGTGTGTCGACCATGGCCGCGACGGCGGGGTGCGGCTGGCCGTAGGGGTCGAGCACCCTCTGAGCGGTGAGGTCGCGCGCCACCTGATCGGCGACCAGCCTGCGCAGATCCTCTTGCGGGATATTTGGCCGAATCCCCAGAGCCACGGGGAAATCGACGAGGTGCAGCCGCTCGGCGATCACCAGGATCCCATCGATGGTCACCTCGACGCCGACGACACCGTCGACGAGGCCCGCGTGGCCGGCGGCGAGGGGACCGGACATGACTACTTGTCGAGCATCTGCTTGTTGAGGTTGTCGGCCAGCTCGCCGTCGACTCCCTCGTAGGCCTGCTTGGCGGCCCGCAACTTCGCGGCGAGACCGCTGCTGGCGTTGGCCAGGGCCGAACCAGCGGCCTTGCGGCTGGTCTCGATGGCGTCGAAGGCGCCGTTCGAGCTTCCGCTGATGACCCCGTGTGTGACCCAGCAATCACTGCCTGTCCCGGACACCGCGTCGGCCGCGGCCTGGGCGTCCTTCGCCGCGTCGGTTTGATTCCTGGCCAACGTCTCGAGGATCGAGGGTGAGACCTTGAACTCGGTCGCCATGGGCTGTCTCCTCAGCTTCTTGCATCAATGGTGTTGTCGTGCAGGTGGTTACAGCACTCGCGCCGCTAGAGGACTCGCTCCTGGTGAGGCGCGGCGGGTTGCGCCGTCCTCGGCGTCCCTGGCCGCGGCCTCATCGTCCGGCGCGTCCTTCACATCGCTCACCTCCTGGGCGGCCGCCGGAGCGCCCTGACCCTTCGCGGATTGCGCGAGTTGCGCAATCTGCTGCATGCCTTGGTTGACGGTCTGGCTCAGCGTGTTCAGCTGCTGCGAGGCCTGACCCATCTGGGCCAGGCTGGGCGGCGTGAAGGACGCCGGGGTGGTGGCGGTCTTGTCGGTCGGCGTCTTGGACGAGGCGTCGGCGGGGCTCTTGCCGGTCGTGTCCTTCTCGGCGGATGCGCTGATCAGCACCTGCTGTGCCGCCGAGGTGGCCTCGCCGGCCTTGGTGGCCAGCGACGCCACGGACGGGGCCGCCACGAAACTGGACAGGCCGCCCGAAATGGACGCGAAGGTGGAGACCTGCGACGAGGTCTCCTCGGCCACCTTGCCCCGGATCTGGCCGAACGTCCCGGCCAGGGCCGTCTCCACGTCTTGGCCGAGCTTGACGTATTGCGCGCCCAGCGCGGTGATTTGGCCGGACAGCGACATCGAGTTGGACAGCGTGAGCATCTCGATCACCAGCACCGCCGAACAGCACGCGAAGGCGGCGATGATCTGCCACGCGCACGACACTTCCGGCCCCACGATGGGAATCAGGTACAGCGCCAGGGCGATCCCTTGCGCGGCGGTGAGCACGGCCGAATTGACCGTGATGTTCATGTGGGCCCGGTTGACCTCGTCGGCCTGACTCTTCAGGTAGGACTTGAATTGCTTGTCCAGGTCCTTCATCGCCTGCGCGTACGCCTTGAGCGCGGCGTTCTGGGCGGTGTAGGCCGTCGCCGCGCTGCCACTCCAGTCGGCGGGGTTTGGGACGCAGCCGGGATCCAGGTCCTTGATGAAGAGGTCGAGCTTGTCCCCGGCGGTGGTGACGGCGGCTCCCGAGTTGGGCGTGCCGAACCCGTTGAGGAAGTCGACGACGAGTATCGCGATCGCCGCGGCGTCGACGATCGCCGTTGGGGTCGGCAGCACCTTCGTGCCGGCGTCTTTCAACGCCTTGGCGAGCACGGCGTTCTGCTTGCTGGCATAGATCGCCGCTTTGCCCGCGGCGGTGGCCAGGTTGGCGCCGAGGCTGGCCCAGTCCTGCTTCGCAACCGCGCTGCCGCCGCCGTAAATGCTCTTCACTACCGTGGCTAGATCTGACGCACCGTTAAGCCAAGACACCTCAGTGTTCCCTTCGGCGATGGGCGTGCACTGATCGTGTGCACGGTAGGTCGAGCCTAACAGCGCATCGGCAGTGCCCGATGCACGAATTGTGCGCTAAGACAGCGGATTCGGCCACCCGGCCGCGCCTTCGGCGGCCAAAGTTTCCCGACGGTGGCCGGTCGGTGAACGGGGAGGGCGTGGTTGGCTAACGGGCGCAGACGATTTGGTGATTCGCGTGGCGCCGGTCGCCGAGTCGCGCAGACTGCGAATGCTCGGACGCGCCCGCGTGGGGCGCCGTCCACCGCTGTCGGTAACTGCCGGCCGACGGCGCGATGTCGCGCGTCTGTGCGAGCCAGGCAGGGTCAAAGTGCTTGTCTTGCAGCCGATTACCCGGTGGCAGCGGTGTCGAAACGGAAGACAGCCAACCGGCCTGCCAGTGCCTCGAACTCGTCGGGGGTGCCCTGGTGTACCAACCCCGAGCGCTTGGCGAAGGTCACGCCGACGGGGACCTTGGCCGGGAACTCCCGAAGTACCGGGCGGGCTTGCTCGGCGGTGAGTTCGACGATGCGCACCCGGCGCGACCGCCGGCCGCGGCTGAGCTCACCGCTGCCGGCGGCGCGGGCGTTGGCTGCCCAGTCCGCGCCCGGGTATCCGGCAACCACGTACAGCCCACCCTCGAACTCGAACGGTGTCATCGGCGTGCTCCGCGGCTGGCCGGACCGCCGGCCCGGCACGGTCAACACCATCGCCGGCCCCGTCGGTATCCCACACCGTTGCAGGGTCATCATCAGGCGGTTCATCGGCTTGAGATAACGCGGCGGCCTCGGATCGGTCATGGCAGGCTCCTCGAAGATCGGTGCTTTTCGACAAACGACGGGCCGAGACGTGGAAAAGTTACCCAGCGCCCCGCGTAACTTTTCGCGGCAGTGAAACGTCGAAGAGCCATGAACGAATCGCATCCGGTCAGCGAACAGGTCGGTGAGGCCTGGCGCCGACACCATCCGTATCTGGTCAACCTCGCCTATCAGCTCCTCGGTGATGTGGGTGACGCCGAAGACGTTGCGCAGGAGGCGTTCTGGCGATTGTCGCGAACCGACATCGGCGCCCTCGAGGACGTGCGGGGCTGGCTGACCGTCGTGGCCAGCCGGCTCTGCCTCGACCAGGTGCGGTCGGCCCGCGTCCGCTACGAGCGCCCGGGTGCGGTGCGGGACCAACCGGCACCGCGACCGACCGATCCGGCCGACCGCGTCACCCTCGACGACGAGGTGCGAACCGCCCTGCTGGACGTGCTGCGCCGGCTCAGCCCCGGCGAACGGGTGGCGTTCGTGCTGCACGACGTGTTCGGCGAGCCGTTCGACACCATCTCGCAGACAGTGGGCCGTCCGTCCGGCACCTGCCGGCAATTGGCGCGCCGCGCGCGAGCGAAATTCGCTGCCGCGCAACCGAAATTGAACGACGTGGCGACCGCCGAACACCAACGTGTCACCGAGGCTTTCCGCACGGCGTGCGCCGACGGCGACCTCGCCGCGCTGACCGCGCTCCTTGACCCGACGGTATGGGGCGTCGGGACCGTCCTCGCCGACCCGGCGCCGCCGGTGCAGATCAACCACGGCCCGGATGCGGTGGCGGCGAACCTGCTGCGCTACCTAGGCCCGGACGTGACGCTGGTCAGCGGCCCTGCCGGGCAACCCGTGCTGTTGGCGTACGCCGAGCGCCGGTTGTTCGCCGTCGTGGTGCTGACGGTCGGCGCGGGCCGCGTCACCAAGATCGAGGCGATCGCCGATCCGCTCGCGCGCGCCGGCGCTGGTTAGCGGCCGCCGGGGGCGCGGTCGGGGCGGCCGGCGAAATACCCGGCGACCGTCGCGGCGACCTCGAGGAATTTGCGCCGGGTGGCGGGCGCCATCTCGCGGCCGACATCGATGACGCCGCCGGGCCGCAGGTGGGGATCGAAGGGCACCTCGATGACCGGGCGCCCGTGATCGGTGAACTCGCGGGCCAGCAGGGTGCGGGTGCGTTTGTCGGCGTGGCCGTCCGAATCGTTGAGCACCACCACGCTATTGCGGAGCAGCGTGTCCAGGCCCTGATCCGCCAGCCATTCCATGGTCCTGGCCGCCGCGGACGCCCCGTCCGCCCACGGCGACGAGACCACGATCAGCGCGTCGAGGTCACGCAACACCTCTCGGGTGAGCGGCGAGTCCATGGTCGAACCGCAGTCGATGACCGAAATCGAAAAATGCCGGTCGAGCCGCATCGCGGCTTCGCGGTAGATCGCCGGGTCCAGCACCCGCCGCGGGCCGGAGGCCGGCTCGCCACCGAGCACGTACAGGCCGGCCGAGTTGCGGCCCACCCGCGCCACCATGTCGCCGAAGGACTGCAGGTTCTTGTCGGACGTCAGCTCCCAGAACGAGCCCGACGCGGCGGGATCGATGCGGCTGCTGAGTCGTCCGAAAGCCGTGTCGGCGTCGATCGCCACGACGTGGTCTTGCCGGCGCAGCTCCGCGAACAGCGACCCGACGCTGGCGGCGACGGACGTCTTGCCCACGCCACCCTTGCCCAGGATCCCGACCTTGTGGTTGCCGTGCAGGCGCGCCCGGATGGCCGCGTGGAACTGCGCCTCCTGGCGCTGCGCCGGGGACGGCCCCAGCTTGACCAGGCCGAACGTGAGCAGCCGCAGGATGCGCCGCCAACCGCGGTCCGCCGGTTCGGGGCCGAAGTCGGGGGCGGGCGCCTCGACGGGTCGCGGCGGCGCCGCAATCCCCGGCGACAACGGCGCGGGAGTTTGCTAGCGGCGACGCCCGGCGTCGCCAGGAGCTCGCGCGCCGCGCGCTGGCGCCGCTGGACTATCAC
>NZ_LZKC01000031.1:0-651 GCF_001672685.1 Mycobacterium sp. E2462 | reverse complement strand
GGCCGGCCGTCACCTCGAGGACTCCGTCGTCGTAGGGCTCGTACGCCGGCGAACCGGTGCCCTCGGGCGCCGGCGTGTCCGAGTGCGCGCCGCAGCCGTACTGCTTGTCGACGATGTGCCCGTCGGCCGACAGCTCGTTGCCGCACACCCCGAACATCGCGCCGAGCGAGCCCGACAGCGGCAGGAAGAAGCCGCAGTCGCGGCACACCCGCTTCGTGGACCGGGCCATCGGCGAGTCGGGGCCGTATTCGCCGGTGTGCCAGCGCTCGGCGGCCTCCGACCGGCCCCAGCTGCTCATCACCCAGCGCCGGCCCAGCCCCACCTCGGCGGCGGTCTCGTCGACCTGCGGGTCGCCGCTGGCGGTGTAGCCGGGAACCAGGCGGGGGTCGTCGGCGGCCGGGGCGAGCAGGTCGC
This sequence comes from Mycobacterium sp. E2462, assembly GCF_001672685.1. Lineage (NCBI taxonomy): Bacteria > Bacillati > Actinomycetota > Actinomycetes > Mycobacteriales > Mycobacteriaceae > Mycobacterium > Mycobacterium sp. E2462. The sequence continues at coordinate 237 of NZ_LZKC01000031.1, read as the reverse complement.
CGGGGCTCAGGTCGCCGGGACGGACCCGCTGGTCCCAGGGCACCCACTCCGGCGCCAGCAGCGCCGTCGGGCCAGGGATCAGCACCACTTCGCTGATGGTGGCGTGGTCGGCGCCGGGGTAGGCGGCCACCACCACGGCCCACTGCCAGCCCTGGTAGCCCGGCAGGTGCGCCAGGAACCGGTGGGTCGCGGTGGTCGGGTCCTCGTAGTCGACGCCCAGGTAATCGCCGACCGTCT
>NZ_LZKC01000030.1:0-1284 GCF_001672685.1 Mycobacterium sp. E2462 | reverse complement strand
CACCTCCCCCGCCCGGGCGGCCTTCGTCGCCGGCGGCTGGGGCGCGGTGGCGTCGCTGTCCCCCGAGCTGTTCCTGCGCCGGCGCGGGACACTGGTGATGTCGAGCCCCATCAAGGGCACCCTGCCGCTGGATGCGTGGCCGTCGGCGCTGCGGGCGTCGCCCAAAGAGGTGGCCGAGAACATCATGATCGTGGACCTGGTGCGTAACGACCTCGGCCGCGTCGCGGTGGTGGGCAGCGTGACCGTGCCCGAGCTGCTGGTGGTGCGCCGCGCACCGGGCGTGTGGCACCTGGTGTCGACGGTCTCGGCGCGCGTGCCGGTCGAGCTGCCCACCGCAGCGCTGCTGGACGCCGCATTCCCGCCGGCGTCGGTCACCGGCACGCCCAAACACCGTGCCCGCCAATTCCTTTCGCAGTGGGAACCGAACCGGCGCGGGATCTACTGCGGCACCGTCGGTTTGGCGTCGCCCGTCGCCGGGTGCGAGCTGAACGTCGCCATCCGCACCGTGGAGTTCGACGCCGACGGCGGCGCGGTGCTCGGCGTCGGCGGCGGCATCACGGCCGACTCCAACACGGACGCCGAGTGGGCCGAATGCCTGCACAAGGCGTCGCCGATCGTCGGCCCGGCGCCCGTCGCCCAGGCGGGCTGAGCGGCGCTCAGTCGCGGCGGGCCTGCAACACCGCGTCGTAGAGCTGGCGCGACCGCACGCCCGGATGGGCCGACGCCACCTCGCCGCAGGCGTCCTTGACGCGGCTGCCGCCCGCGACCAGGTCCTCCACCTGCGCGACCAGCGACGGCAGGTCGGCGCGCGGGGTCGCCCCGGCCAGCACGACGGTGATCTCGCCCAGCACGCCGTCGGCCGCCCATTGCGCCAGTTCGGCCAGCGAGCCGCGCACGACTTCCTCGTGCACCTTGGTCAGCTCCCGGCAGACCGCCGCCCGGCGATCGGGGCCGAGCTCGTCGACGGCGTCGGCCAGACATTCCGGCAGCCGCCGCGGGGACTCGAAGAACACGCAGGTGCGCGCCTCGTCGGCCAGCGCCGCCAGCCAGGCCCGCCGGGCCGCCTTCTTGCGCGGCGCGAACCCCTCGAAGCAGAACCTGTCCGACGCCAGGCCGGACACGGCCAGCGCCGTCAGCACCGCCGACGGCCCCGGCAGGCAGTGCACCGGCAGGCCGTGCTGCACGCAGGCGGCGACCAGCCGGAAGCCGGGATCGCTGATCACCGGCATCCCCGCGTCGCTGACCACCAGCACCGTCGCCCCGGCCTGCATGGCCTCGACCAGC
>NZ_LZKC01000029.1:0-22249 GCF_001672685.1 Mycobacterium sp. E2462 | reverse complement strand
ACGCATAGTCGACGTCGATGCGCCGGGTGCGCACGTCCTGCTCGGCGCAGACCCGGATCAGGTCCTCGAGCGCGCCCACCTCGCCGGACACCACGACGGTCGCCCGGCCGTTGACCGCGGCGATGCCGGCCCGAGTGCCGTACGCCGACAACAACTCTCGGGCGCGCTCGGCGCCACACGCGAGGGACACCATGCCGCCGGGCCCCGAGAGGGCGGTCAGCAGTTGGCTGCGCAGGGTGACCACCTTGGCCGCGTCGCGCAACGACAGCGCGCCCGCCACGTAGGCGGCGGCGATCTCGCCCTGCGAGTGCCCGATGACGGCGTCGGGCTGCACCCCCACCGACTTCCACAGCTCCGCCAAGGAGACCATGACGGCAAACAGTGCGGGCTGCACCACGTCGACCCGGTCCAGGCCGGGAGCGCCGGGGGCGCCGCGCAGCACATCGATCAGCGACCAGTCGACGAACTCCGCGAAAGCCTCGTCGCACGCCTCGATGTGACGCGCGAAAACGGGTGCCGAGTCCAGCAATTCGCGGCCCATGCCGAGCCACTGCGAGCCCTGGCCGGGGAACACGAACACCGTCTTCCCGGCGGGGGTGGCAACGCCGCGCAGCACCGAGCCCACCGCGTCGGAGGCCAGCTCGTCGAGCCCCGCCAGCAAACGCTGCCGGTCGGCGCCGACGACGACGGCGCGGTGCTCGAAGGTGGAACGGCCGGCCAGCGACCACCCGATGTCGACGGTGTCGAGGTCGGCCTCGGCGCGTACGTAGGCCGCCAACCGCGCGGCCTGTGCGCGCAGCGCCGCCGCCGATTTCGCCGACACGACCCACGGCAGCACTGCGGGTCTGGGGGTGTCCGCCACGGGCTTGGGTTGCGCGGGCACGGCCTCGACGATGATGTGCGCGTTGGTGCCGCTGATCCCGAACGACGATACCGCCGCCCGCCTGACGCGGGGGTCGTCGGCCGGCCACGGGCGCGGCTGGGTCAGCAGCGAGACCGAACCCGCCGACCAGTCGACATGTGGGCTGGGCTCGTCGACGTGCAGCGTCGACGGCAGCAGTTCGTGCTGCATGGCCAGCACCATCTTGATCACCCCGGCGACACCGGCGGCCGCCTGCGTGTGACCCATATTCGACTTGATCGACCCCAGCCACAGCGGGTCCGCGGCCTCACCGCGGTCCTGCCCGTAGGTCGCCAGCAACGCTTGCGCCTCGATCGGATCGCCCAGGGTGGTGCCGGTGCCGTGCCCTTCGACCACCGCGACGTCGGCCGTGGTCAGGCCGGCGTTGGCCAGCGCCGCGCGGACCACCCGCTGCTGGGACGGGCCGTTGGGCGCCGTCAAGCCGTTGGAGGCGCCGTCCTGGTTGACCGCCGTGCCGCGCACCACCGCGAGCACCGGGTGCCCGAGTCGCTGCGCGTCCGAGAGGCGCTCGACCACCAGCATGGCGCCGCCCTCCGACCAGCCGACGCCGTCGGCCGCGCCCGCGTAGGCCTTGCACCGGCCGTCCGGCGCCAACCCGCGGTGCCGGCTGAATTCGACGAAGACCGTGGGGGTGGCGTTGACGGTCGCGCCGCCGGCCAGGGCCAGGTCGCATTCGCCGGAGCGCAGCGACTGCACCGCCATGTGCAGCGCCACCAGCGACGACGAGCAGGCGGTGTCGACCGACACCGCGGGGCCTTCCAGGCCCAGCACATAGGACACCCGGCCCGAGGCGACGCTGGAGGTCATGCCGGTGAGGCGGTAACCCTCGATCTCCTCGGCGAGCATGCCGTAGCCCTGCACGATCAGGCCGGCGAACACGCCGGTGGCGCTGCCGCGCAGGCCGCCGGGGTCGATTCCGGCCCGCTCCAACGCTTCCCACGACAGCTCCAGCAGCATCCGGTGCTGGGGGTCCATCGCGAGCGCCTCGCTGGGAGCGATGCCGAAGAAGCCGGCGTCGAAGTCGGCGACGCCGTCGACGAAGCCGCCCGTGCGGGCGTAGGACTTGTGCCGCGCGTCGGGGTCCGGATCGAACAGTCCGGCCAGGTCCCAGCCGCGGTCGGTGGGGAAATCCGACATCACGTCGCGGCCGTCGGCCACCATCTGCCACAGGCCCTCGGGCGTCTCGATGCCGCCGGGGAACCGGCACGACATCCCGACGATCGCGATGGGTTCGTTGGACCGCTCCAGCAGCGCGCGGTTGGTGCGCTTCAGGCGCTCAACCTGGACCAGCGCTTTGCGCAGCGCTTCGGTCGCATGCTGGAGTTGATCAACCATCACAAACCTCGCCTAACCCTCACCTGACGTGGGCAGTCGTTCATCACGGGATGCGGCTGTCGGCCGATCACGGGATGGGCTGCATGAAGCGGCGCCGCTTCCGGTTCGAGCAGCGTCGCGCTGCTTTCGAACCCACGAATGTTGCTGGTGAGTATGTCCAACTCCGACAGGATTTCAAAACGTCCGCTCCCCGAGTGCTACAGGGAATTCGGCTTCGGCGACCGCGGCGCCCCGTCGAGGACAGGCGTGACGCGGGGCGCCCGGTTCGCTCGTGGGACGACGGTCCGCTGCATCCGTGGGCCGTGGTCCATGGCGCGACTGTACCCGGCTAGCCATTGGCGATGGTCACGCCCACGTCATACACCGGCGCGGCGCCAACCGTCGGCGGCCCTGGCGGCCTGCACCAACACGTCACACAGCTCCCGTAGCTCGGCCGGTGGGGCGCCCTCGTCGAGGGCGGTGGCGATATCCTCCGCCGCGCAGCGCACCTGGTACACCCGGTCCGACAGGTCGGCGGCGTCCTCAGCCGACAGCACCACCGCGTCGGGGGGCACGGCCGCGGCGCCGTCGCGGGTCAACGACGCCCGCTGCTCGTAGGCCCGCTGGCGGCACGACTGGCGGCAGTACTGGCGGCGCCGGCCCATGCTCGCGTCGGGCACGTCGCGGCCGCACCAGCGGCACGGTTGCGGGCGGGCACGGCGGGTCACGCCTGACGACATTAGTCGCCGATGCCCGGCGCGCCCCGGATCGCCGGTATCATGGAAGGTCGCGTCGCGGATACCGGTGCACCGCCGGGGAACTGCGCACAGCGCCGCAGCGTTTGCTATACGGAACAAAACCGGGCCTGCAGGCCCGAAGGACTGGTAAGGAGTAGCAGCCATGGCTGATCGCGTCCTACGGGGCAGTCGTCTCGGAGCCGTGAGCTACGAGACCGACCGCAACCACGACCTGGCGCCACGCCAGCTCGCGAAGTACCGCACCGAGAACGGCGAGGAGTTCGAAGTACCCTTCGCCGACGACGCCGAGATCCCCGGCACCTGGCTGTGCCGCAACGGCATGGAAGGCACCCTGATCGAGGGCGACCTGCCCGAGCCGAAGAAGGTCAAGCCGCCGCGGACCCACTGGGACATGCTGCTGGAGCGCCGCTCGGTGGAGGAGCTCGAAGAGCTGCTCAAGGAGCGCCTCGAGATCATCAAGACCCGCCGGCGCGGCTGACCCGCCGGGTTACGACGGGTTCTTGGCGCGCGCCGCCGGGGTGCGCGTCCGCCGGCCCTCGATGCCCCACCGGGTGACCTTGACCAGCGCCTCGCGGATGTTCGATCCGCTCATTTTGGAGACGCCGAGTTCGCGCTCCGTGAAGGTGATCGGCACCTCGGCGATGGTGAACCCGTTGGAGACTGTCCGCCACGTCAGGTCGATCTGGAAGCAGTAGCCCTTCGAGTCGACGGCGTCCAGGCCGATCTTCTCGAGGACCTCGCGGCGGTAGGCCCGGTAGCCGGCGGTGATGTCGTGCACCCCGATGCCCAGCGCCAACCGCGCGTAGGTGTTGGCCGTCCAGGACAGCGCCCAGCGCCGCCACGGCCAGTTACGCACCGCTCCTCCGTCGACGTAGCGTGAGCCGATCGCCAGGTCCGCCCCGGCGTCCACGGCGTCCAGCAGGCGGTGCAGTTGTTCGGGCGCGTGGCTGCCATCGGCGTCCATCTCCACGAGCACCGAATAGTCGCGGCTCAGCCCCCAGGCGAAGCCGGCGAGGTACGCCGCGCCCAGGCCGTCCTTGGCGGTGCGGTGCAGCACGTGGGTGCGCCCGGCGTCGGTGGCGGCGAAGTCGTCGGCGAGCTGCCCGGTGCCGTCGGGGCTGCTGTCGTCGACGATGAGCAGGTGCACGTGCGGGCAGGCGTCCTTGAGCCGCCGATGGATCACCGGCAGGTTCTCGCGCTCGTTGTAGGTCGGGATGATCACGAGGACGCGCTGGCTGGGACGGTTGCCCTGGGCTTGGGGCGCCGGCTGGCCGGTGGTCATGTAGCTCCTCTGTGTCGCCCGGAATGACGCGACGGTCGTCGGCCGCCCTCGGGGAGCGGACTGTCCTCGCCGCCGCCAGGTGGCGGCGTGCGGTCACCGCCCTCGGCGGGCGGCGGATCCGAGGGTCCCTGCCCGGGCGGGGGGTCCCTCGGCGGCGTACCGGCGCTTGAGGCTTCGTCGCCGGCGGTGGACCTGAGACGAACGGGACGCGCGAACCAACCATTGTGCCGCATCCCGACCAAAACCACCGCCCCGGCCACCACCAGCAACACCCACTGCAGGACGGGCGCCCATCGCGTCGCCGGCGTCAATCTGGTCTTCAGGCGCACCGCGATGTCGAGGTAGGCGGGTTGGAAGAAGTCGGTGCTGACCAGCTCGGCGCCGTCGGGGGCGATCACGGCGCTGATTCCGGTGGTGCCGGCCACCACCACGTACCGGTCGTGTTCGACGGCGCGCAGCTTGGCGAACGCCAGCTGCTGCTCGCTCATCGTCTGGTTGAAGGTGGCGTTGTTGGCCGGCACGGCGAGCAGCTGGGCGCCGTCCAGGACGGCCTTGCGGGGGGCGCGGTCGAAGATCACCTCCCAGCAGGTGGCCACCCCCAGCGGCACCCCGGCGATGTGCACCACGCCGTTGCCGGCGCCGGGCACCATGTTGCCGGCGCGGTCGGCGTACCCCGACAGGTGCCGGAAGAAGGAGCGCATCGGCAGGTATTCGCCGAAGGGCTGCACGATCTGTTTGTCGTGGCGGTCGGCGGGGCCGGTGGACGGATTCCACACGATCATGGTGTTGGTGAAGCGGGGATCGTCGGGCGGGCTCCCGGGGACCGCCAGGACGCTGCCGATCAGGATGGGCGCGCCGACGGTCACCGCGGCCTGAGAGATCTCGAGTGCGGCGTCGGTGTTGACCAGCGGATCGATGTCCGACGAGTCCTCGGGCCAGATGACGAATTGCGGCTGCGGGGCGGTGCCGGCGCGGACGTCTTCGGCCAGCCGCAGCGTCTCACGAACGTGGTTGTCCAGCACCGCGCGGCGCTGATCGTTGAAGCCAAGACCCAGGCGCGGCACGTTGCCCTGCACCACCGCGATCGTCACGGGCGGCTCGCCGCCGGACCCCGTGCCGGCGTGCCGCACCTGCGGCCAGACGATGACGGAGGCGAGCAGAACCAGGCAGATGCAGATGCCGGGCAGCACCACGGCGGGCGGGGCGGAGTCGGTGTGTCCCGGCGGGTCGACGGCGGCGTCAGGCTCGGCGGTCCGCCGGCCGCCGGGGCCGTGCCACCACGCCGCGATCTCCAGCGCGATGGCGGTGCCGCTGAAGCCGATCAGCATGACGGCCACCGAGAGCAGGGTCGAGCCGCCGAGCTGGGCAAGCGGCAGGAAGGGGCCGTGGGTCTGGCCGTAGGCCACCACGCCCCACGGGAAGCCGCCGAACGGGAACGTCGACTTCGCCCACTCCTGGGCGGCCCACAGCACCGCGAACCACAGCGGCCATCCCGGCAGCCCGCGCACCACCACCGCGAACAGGCTGAAGGCGGCGGGGAACGCCGCGCACAGCATGGCCAGCACCACCCAGGGCACCGGTCCGACCAGGCTGCCCACCCACGGCAGCAACGGCAGGTAGAACACCAGGCCGAACACGAAGCCGTAGCCCAGGCCGCCGATCGCGGTCGTGGCGGCGCGCGTGAGCACCCAGCCCAGCAGTGCGGCCGCCGGGACGGCGGCCCACCACCAGTTCCGGGTCGGGAAGCTCGCGTAGAGCAACAGCCCGCCGGCCACGACGCACGCGAGCCGGGCCAGACGCGGCAGCAGCGCGGCGCCGAGGCGGGGCAGCCGCGCGACCACCGCCGCGCCCACCGCCGTCGCGACGCGCAGTGCGGCGGAGCCGGAGCGCCGCGCGGATTCCGGCCCGGCTTGCGGGTCGGTCTCGCGTTGCGCGTCGGGTTCTGGCTCCGGCCCGGGTGGCAGGTCGGGCTCGGGTTGCGGGTCGGGCTCGGGCTGCGGGTCGGGCTCGGCTTGCGGGTCCAGCCCTGGTTGCGGGTCGGGCTTGGCGTGCGCCGCGGCCTCCCTGTGCACTGCCGCGGGGTCGTCGTCGCGGTCGGCCTCGGCCTCGTCAGCGGTGGCGTCGGTGGCCGGGCCGACGGCCGTGATCTCGCGGATGCGATCGGCCGGTTCGGGCTGGTCGGCATGGGTGGGGTCGGGGCCTTCGGGGCGCTGGTCACCGCCCTCACCCTGGTTCCGGCGTCTCGACCAGCGCCTAGCCATAGATCACCGCGCCGCGGTGCACCGTTCGCCGGCATCGCGGCAGGGGATCCGTCGGGCCCAGCCGGGGCAGGGCCGGCACCCGGGAGCGGGGATCGGTCGACCAACGCTGGACGGCGTCGCGCGGCGCCTCGACGTCGAGCGTCTCGGCGTCCCACACCGCGTAGGAGGCGGGGGCGCCCGGGGTCAGGGTGCCGGCCGCGCCGTCACGCGCGCCCGCTGCGCGCCAGCCGCCGCGGGTCGCGGCCGCGAACGCCGCGCGCGCGGAGACGGCGCTGCCCGGGGTGCGGTGGTTGACGGCAGCGCGGACGCTCATCCACGGGTCCAGCCCCGTGACGGGGGCGTCGGAACCAAGCGCGAGGGGCACGCCTTGGGATGCTAACAGCGCCAGCGGATTGAGTTGACTGCCTCGCTGCGGGCCCAGACGGCGCGCGTACATGCCGGCTTCGCCGCCCCACTCGGCGTCGAAATTGGGCTGCACGCTGGCGATGACGCCCCACTGGCCGAGCTTCGCCGCCTGCTCGGCGGTGACCATCTCGACGTGCTCCAGCCGGTGGCCGCAGCGCGCCACCGCCACCGCGCCGAGCGCGTCGACGACCCGCTCGAAGGCGAGCACCGCGGCGGCCACGGCCGCGTCACCGATGACGTGGAAACCGGCCGTCACCCGCGCCTCTGTGCAGGCCCGGACGTGGGCCTCGATGAGGTCGGGTTCCAGGTAGCAGGTGCCGTGACGGTCCGGGGCGTCGGCGTAGGGCTCGCATAGCCACGCGGTGCGCGACCCGAGCGCCCCGTCAACGAAGAGATCACCGGCCAGGCCGCGGGCGCCTGTGGCCTCGACGAGCTCACGCGCCTGCGCGGCGGTGCTCACCGCCTCGCCCCAGTACCCGATCACGTCGACGCCGTGGGCGAGGGCGCGCAGCGCCAGCCAGTCGTCGAGCCCGCCGATCTCCGGTCCCGCACACTCGTGCACGGCGACGATGCCGGCCGCGGCGGCCGCGCTCAGGGCCTCGGCCCGCGCGTCGGCCAGCTGTTGAGCGGTCAGCAGGTCCCGCGCGACGGCACGGACGAGGTGGTGCGCGTCGCCGGCCAGCGGGCGCTCGGCGGCGTGCCCGGGCGCCGCCGCGAGCCCGCTGACCCGCTGGCGCAGCCCCGTCGAGGCCAGCGCGGAATGCACGTCGACGCGCGTCAGGTAGGCCGGTCGGTCGCCGAGCACGGCGTCGAGGTCGCCGGTGCTCGGCGGGGCGTTCTCCGGCCACGCCGTCTCGTCCCAGCCGTGGCCCCACACCGGCAGCCCCGGATGCGCGGCCGCGTATTCGGCGATCATGCGCAGGCAGTGCGCGCGCGACTCGGCGGCCCGCAGGTCCAGCCCGCTGAGGGTGAGGCCCGTGGCGGTCACGTGCACGTGGCTGTCCACGAACCCCGGCGCCACGAACCCGCCGGCCAGGTCCTCCACGCGGGCATCGGGAAACAGGCGGCGGCCGACGTCGTCGCTGCCCAGCCACGCGATGACGTCGCCGCGCACGGCCAAGGCCGTCGCGTCCGGCTGAGCGGGACTGTGCACGCGACCGTTGACCAGCAGCGTGGTGGGCGGTCCAACAGTCCGCGTCATAGGGCAAAACTACGTTCGGGCACCGACCTGACGAGCAGGGCGGCACGGTTCAGCGGCGCGCGGAGCGCGGCGACGCCGAGGGGTGCAGGTCGCGAGCCATTTCGCCGTCGATGACTTCACCGTCGATGACTTCACCGTCGATAATCTCGCCGTCGATGACCTCGCCGTCGATGTAGTCGCGCTCGGCGGCCGGGCGGCGCCGCGCCGCGGCGGCCGGGTATCCCGGAATCCGTTGCAGCCGGCGCATCGCGACCGCGGTCAGCGCCGGGCGGGCGACCGAACGCACCGGCGGCAGCAGCAACAACAGCCCCAGCGCGGTGCTCACCAGACCGGGGATGAGCACGAGGACGGCGCCGAGCCCGATCAGCGCGCCGTCACCGGCCGCGCCGCGTGACGCGCCGAGGCCCCGGCGCAGCTGCCCAACCTGGCGCACCAGGCGCGAACCCGCCATGGGAGCCACGACGCCCCACCCGAGCAGGAACGTGCCCAACAACACCAGCAGGGTCCAGCCCCACCCGACCGTCGACACCAGAGCAAAGATCACCGCGATTTCGACAACCGCGTAGATCAGCAACAACCGCGACACCATGATCGGACAACGCGGGGCAAACGTCTGGAAGTTCCCGTGGTGCCGCGCGGCACGGCTGCGATTAGATGACGGTATGACGACGATTCAGATCGATACGCCCACCGGACAGATCGACGCGCTGCTGGACCTGCCCGGAGGTCAGGGCCCCTGGCCCGGCGTCGTGGTGGTTCACGACCTCTTCGGATACAGCCGCGACAAGGAGTCGATCAACAAGCGCATCGCCGGGGCCGGGTACCTCGCGATCACCCCCAACCTGTACGCCCGCGGTGGCCGGATCCGCTGCATCACGCGGGTCATGAAGGACCTGCAGACGCAGCGCGGCCCCGCGCTCGACGACATCCTTGCCGCCCGGGATCACTTGCAGGCCCTGCCCGAATGCACGGGTCAGGTGGGCATCGCGGGGTTCTGCATGGGTGGCCAGTTCGCTCTGGTCATGTCGCCCAAGGGATTTGGTGCCTCAGCCCCGTTCTACAGCACTCCGCTGCCACGCAACCTCGACAGGACGCTCGACGGCGCGTGCCCGGTCGTGGCCAGCTTCGGCGGTCGCGACCCGCTCGGCCGTGGCGCGCCGGAGAAGCTGAACAAAACCATTGCCGCCAAGAACATTACGGCCGACGTGAAGGTGTATCCGGGCGCGGGCCACAGCTTCGCCAACGAGCTGCCCGCCCAACAGCTGCTGCGGATCTCGGGTTTCGGCTACGACCACGATGCCACCGAGGACGCGTGGCGGCGGGTGTTCGCCTTCTTCGGCGAACACCTTGCGGCAAAGCCGGCCTAGCCCGGTTCAGCGCCCTACGGCCAGCACGACCCGGCCGTCGCGCGCCCCGCGGTCCACGTCATCGTGCGCCCCGGCTATCTCCGCAAGCGCGCGCGGTGGTCCCACCGCGATGGTCAACGCGCCGCTTCGCGCGGCGGTCGTCAGGTCGGCCGCCGCCTGCTGTTTGGCCGCGGCCGGGAAATCGTCGCTGCCCAGGAAACGCACCGTCGTGTTGGCGAAAACCAGTGGCCAGAAGGGCAACTCGGGCCTGTCCCTGCGGGTCGCGTACGCGGCGATCACCGCGTCGTTGGCCACCACCGCCGCGTCCAACTCGGCATTGTCCGACAAAGCCACCTCGACGATGCGGTCCACCCCGGCCGGGCTGAAGTCACGCACCGCGGCCGAGGTGTCGCCGTCGCTCAATGCGACGGCGTGCGCGATCACCGAGCCGTCCACCCGGGCCAGGTCGCTTTCGCGAACGACGGTGCCGATGACGGTGGCCCCGCCCCAGCTCGCCAGTTGAGCCGCCAGCGAGCCGACGGACCCGAGCACGCCGTGCACCAGGAGCGTCTTGCCTTCGACCGGCCCGTCGCTGAATACGGCCCGATGAGCGGTGATGCCCGGGATTCCCAGGCAGGCACCCATCCCGTCGGACACTTCGTCCGGCAACGGGACGGCCTGCGCGGCGGGAACGCAGCTGAACTGGGCGGCGGTGCCGAATGGCCGATAGGACTGGGCGCCGTAAATCCACACCCGTTGCCCCACCCGGTCGCGATCGACGCGGTCGCCGACGGCCTCGACCACTCCGGCGCCATCGCTGTGCGGAACGATTCGCGGAAAGCTCATCGCCCCGCCCTGCCACCCCGAACGCTTCTTCGTATCACCGGGATTGACACCGGAGAAAGAGATCCGCACGCGAACCTCACCCGGTCCGGGTGAGGGGTCGGGAAGTTCACCGACCTCAAGAACGCTCGCCGCGTCGCCCTGCCGGTCGTACCAGGCCGCCCTCATGCGTGATCTCCTCGCCTCGCGGCGAACGCCGCGTACCGATCACCAATATACATTCCGTGGAATGTAAATGCGCTGCGGTTACTTGTCGACGGCGGCGTTGGCCGCTCGCAGCGCGACAAGCGTCGAATGGAACTGCCGCAGCGATCGCTGAGCGACCGCCGACCCGATGCGGAGCTGCAGCTCCTCGTCGAAAGCCGTGACCGCCTTCGCCAAGACTCGGCGGCCTTGCGCCGTCAGTTCGATGATCGTCGACCGGCCGTCCGCCGGATTCGCGCGGCGAATGCAGTAACCCGCCGCTTCGATACGGTCGACCAACTTGCTGGTGCCGCCGATGGTGATGGCCAGCTCCTCGGCAATGTCGTTCACCCGGCACGATGATCGCCGCGCGATCACCTGCATGGGCTCCAACCGGCTCAGCGGAAGGTCGAGATCTCTCCGCAAGCGGGCGTCCACCGCGTTCCACAGCTCCGTCTCGAACCGGACCAACTGGTGGAAAAGGTCGAGCATCTCCATCGGCGAACCTATCTCGAGCACCCTGCGGGAAGGCCTATCCTGCCATCGCGACCGGGATCACCGACCGGGCTTGGGCGACAACGCCCTTGCGAACGTGTGCCGTCGAGGCCGGCCTGCGCCCAGGTGCGGGGTCGTCGACATTCGTTGCGGGCGTCAGCCCACGCGCAACTCGAGGCCCACGTTGTTCTCCATGCCGCCGCGCAGCTTGCTGAAGAGGTTGAACACCTTGCCCAGCAGGCCGTAACGCTTGCCGATCGCGTCGTAGACGGCGGCCGTGTGCGATTTGTCCAGGACCGCCGCGGTGCCCTGCACCGCCTCGCTGGTCGGCTTGCCGTTCATGGTGCAGGTGGCCAGCGTGACGCGGGGCGTGTTGCGGATCCGCTTGACCTTCCAGGACTTCGCCTGCGTGATGACCAGCAGCCGGTCCCCTTGAGCCGCGGCCCAGATCGGCGTGGGCTTGGGCCGGCCGTCCTTGGTGAAGGTGGTGAGCAGAATGTATTGCGCCTTGGCGAGGTCGGCGAAGGTGGGCGTCACAGCGTTCAACCTACCGCTGCGGTGTGTGCCGGGCGTGCGGCCGGCCGCACGGTCGCCACCGACAGGGCGGCCCGCCACAGACCCGCGCCGGCGTCAGCCCTCCAGGTTCCCCTCGGTCTCCAGGAGCGTCTGGCGCAAGCCGTCCAGGGTCTCCGGCTGGGGTTGTGCCCACATGCCGCGGCCCGCGGCCTCCAGCAACCGTTCGGCCATGCCGTGCAGCGCCCACGGGTTGGACTCCTCCATGAACTTGCGGTTCTCCGGGTCCAACACGTAGCGCTCGGTCAGCTGCTCGTACATCCAGTCCGCCATGACCCCGGCGGTGGCGTCGTAGCCGAACAGATAGTCGACGGTCGCGGCCATCTCGAACGCGCCTTTGTAGCCGTGCCTGCGCATCGCCGACATCCAGCGCGGGTTGACGACGCGGGAGCGGAACACCCGCGTCGTCTCCTCCGACAGCGTGCGGGTGCGGATTGCGTCGGGCCGGGTGTTGTCGCCGATGTAGGCGGCGGGGGCCTGGCCGGTCAGCGCCCGCACGGTGGCCACCATGCCGCCGTGGTACTGGAAGTAGTCGTCGGAATCGGCGATGTCGTGTTCGCGGGTGTCGGTGTTCTTGGCGGCCACCGCGATGCGCCGGTACTGGCGGTTCATGTCGTCGACCGCCTCGCGGCCGTCCAGGTCGCGGCCGTAGGCGAAGCCACCCCAGGCGGTGTACACGGCGGCGAGGTCGCCGTCGTCGCGCCAGTTGCGACTGTCGATCAGCTGGAGCAGCCCGGCGCCGTAGGTGCCGGGCTTGGATCCGAAAATCCTTGTGGTGGCGCGTCGTTGGTCGCCGTGTTGGGTGAGGTCGGCCTGGGCGTGCGCGCGCACGTAGTTGTCCTCGGCGGGCTCGTCGAGGTCGGCGACCAGCCGGACCGCGTCGTCGAGCATCGTGACCACGTGCGGGAAGGCGTCGCGGAAGAACCCGGAGATCCGCACCGTCACGTCGATGCGCGGCCGGCCCAGTTCGGTCAGCGGGATGGCGGTCAGGTCGACGACGCGGCGCGACGCGTCGTCCCAGACCGGCCGGACACCCAGCAGCGCGAGGACTTCGGCGATGTCGTCGCCGGCCGTGCGCATGGCCGAGGTGCCCCACACCGACAGACCCACCGACTCGGGCCACCGCCCGTGGTCCTCGCGGTACCGGTTCAGCAGCGAATCCGCCAGCGCCACACCGGCTTCCCACGCCAACCGGGACGGCACCGCCTTGGGGTCGACGGAGTAGAAGTTGCGTCCGGTCGGCAGCACGTTGACCAGCCCGCGCAACGGCGACCCGGAGGGGCCCGCCGGGATGAACCGGCCGTCGAGCGCGTTGAGCACCTGATCGATTTCCGATGAGGTGCCGGCGAGCCGCGGCACCACCTCGGTCGCCGCGAACCGCAGCACCGCCGCGACGGTCGCGTCGTCGGTGAGGCGGTCGGCGGCGGCGGGATCCCAGCCGGTGGCTTGCAGGGCGGCGACGAGTTCGCGCGCGGCGGCCTCGGTGTGGTCGACGGAGCCGCGGGCGTCGGTGCCGTCCTCGGCGAGGCCGAGCGCCTGGCGCAAGCCGGGCAGCGCCTGCTCGCCGCCGAACAACTGCCGGGCTCGCAGGATTGCCAGAACCAGGTCGAGTTCGCTGTCGCCGGAGGGCTTTTGACCGAGGATGTGCAGGCCGTCGCGGATCTGGACGTCCTTAATCTCGCAGAGCCAGCCGTCGACGTGCAGCAGCATGTCGTCGAACGAATCCTCCGCCGGGCGTTCGGCCAGCCCCAGGTCGTGGTCCATCTTGGCGGCCCGGATCAGCGTCCAGATCTGCTGGCGGATCGCCGGCAGCTTGCCCGGATCCAGCGCGGCCACGTTCGCGTGCTCGTCGAGCAGCTGCTCCAAACGTGCGATGTCGCCGTAGGTTTCGGCGCGCGCCATCGGTGGGATCAGGTGGTCGACCAGCACGGCGTGTGCCCGCCGCTTGGCCTGGGTGCCCTCGCCGGGGTCGTTGACCAGAAATGGGTAAATCAGGGGCAGGTCGCCCAGGGCGGCGTCCGGGCCGCAGGCCGCCGACATGCCCAGCGTCTTGCCGGGCAGCCATTCCAGGTTGCCGTGCTTGCCCAGGTGCACCACCGCGTGGGCGCCGAACCCGGCGTCCAGCCAGCGATACGCGGCCAGGTAGTGGTGGCTCGGCGGCAGGTCGGGGTCGTGGTAGATGGCGACGGGGTTCTCCCCGAAACCGCGCGGCGGCTGCACCATCAGCACCAGGTTGCCGGATTGGATTGCCGCGATGACGATTTCGCCGTCGGGATCGTTGCTCCGGTCCACGAACAGCTCGCCGGGCGGCGGACCCCAGTGCTCGGTCACCGCGTCAGCGAGTTCGGCCGGCAACGTGGCGAACCAGTCGCGGTAGTCCTTGGCGGAGACCCGGATCGGGTTGCCGGCCAACTGTTCGGCGGTCAACCAGTCGGGGTCCTGGCCGCCTCGCTCGATGAGCGCGTGGATCAACGCGTCCCCGTCGCCGGCCTCGACTCCGGGCAGGTCTCCCACCCGATAGCCGCGGTCCGCCATGGCGCGCAGCAGCGCCACCGCGCTGGCCGGCGTGTCGAGGCCGACCGCGTTGCCGATGCGCGCGTGTTTGGTCGGATACGCCGAGAACACCAGGGCCACCCGTTTGTCGGGCGGCGCGACCTGGCGCAGCCGCGCGTGCCGCACGGCCAGCCCGGCGACGCGGGCGCAGCGTTCGGCGTCGGCCACATAGGAGATCAACCCGTCGTCGTCGATCTCCTTGAACGAGAACGGGACCGTGATGATGCGGCCGTCGAACTCGGGCACCGCGACCTGGGTGGCGACATCGAGCGGGCTCAGGCCGTCGTCGTTGGCCGACCACTGGGCGCGCGGGCTGGTCAGGCACAGCCCCTGCAGGATCGGAACATTAAGCGCGGCAAGGTGTTCCACGTTCCAGCTGTCATCGTCACCGCCGGCCGACGCGGCGGCGGGCTTGAGCCCTCCGGCCGCCAGGACCGTGACCACCATGGCGTCGGCGTCGCCGAGCCGCTGCAGCAGCGCGGGCTCGGCGGTGCGCAGCGACGCGCAGTAGACGGGCAGCGGCCGCGCCCCGGCGTCCTCGATGGCCCGGCACAACGCGTCGACGTAGCCGGTGTTGCCGGCCAGGTGCTGCGCGCGGTAGTACAGCACGGCGATCGTCGGGCCGGCGGTGTCGCGGGCGCCGGCCCGCGGCAATTCGCCCCACGTCGGGGTCACCACGGGCGGGCCGAAGCCGAACCCGGTCATCAGCACGGTGTCGGACAGGAAGGCGTGCAGCTGGCGCAGGTTATCCACGCCACCATGCGCCAGATAGATGTGGGCCTGCACCGCGATCCCCGCCGCCAACGTGGACAGGCCGGTCAGCTCGGCGTCGGCGGCTTGCTCGCCGCTGACCAGCACCGTCGGCACGCCGCTGGCGGTGACCGCGTCGATGCCGCTCTGCCAGGCGCGGTATCCGCCGAGGATGCGGACAACCGCGACGTCGGCGCCGTCCAGCAGCGCCGGCAGCTCGTCGTCGGACAGCCGCGCCGGGTTGGCCCACCGATAGTTCTTGCCGCTGGAGCGGGCGCTGATCAGGTCCGTGTCGGACGTCGACAGCAGCAGGATGGTCGGCTCAGCCACCCACCATTCTTACCGCACCAGCGTCGCGGCGATCCGGTCGGCAACCTCGCGGGCGACGCCGAGCGCGGGCCCGCCCGCCGCCGGCCGGTAGCAGTCGGCGGCGGCGTCGTAGTCCGCCCCCGCGATCGACCCGTGATCGGCGTCCAGCTCGGCGAACTCCACCGGCCAGCCCGCCCGCCGCAGCCGCCCGGCGAAGTCCCGGCTGGCGTCCACCGGCACCACGTCGTCGGCGACGCCGTGCAGCAAGGTGAACGGGGAGCCGGGGCGCCCCTCGGGCAGCGCGCCGGTCAGCGGGCGCCCGAAGACGGGGTCGGCGACGATAAACGCGCCGGCCAGGCAGACGGTGTGGTGGACCGTCAGGTCCAACCGCCCCGCCTCGAGCGTCACACCCGCTGCGGCGGCACCGCCCATCGACCACCCGACCAGGATCACACCGTCGGTGCCGAGGCCGCGGGCGAACTGCAGCGACCGCAGCAGGTCCGCACGGCCGCCGTCGGCGGCGTGGGAGTTCCAGTCCGCGGCCACCACCGCCGCGCCGCGCTCGGCGAGCAGGCCGGCCAGCGGCCCGACCGCCGGGCGGGCGTCGGTCTGCGCGCCGTGCCACAGCAGGATCGTGGGCGCCGCCGAGTCACCGTAGACGTCGGCGAACCGGCCGGGCGCGTACTCGTGGGTGCGCATGGCCACGAGGGTGCCCGCGGCGCCGAGCCTTCAATCGCACGCGCGTCAGGCAATGCCCTTGCGCCGCAGGATGGGCAGCACACCCTCGGCGAACCAGTACGACTCCTCCAGGTGCGGGTAGCCGGACAGGATGAACTCGTCGAAGCCCAGCGAGTGGTACTCGGCGATCAGGTTGGCGACCTCCTCGTGGCTGCCCACCAGCGCGGTGCCGGCGCCACCGCGGACCAGTCCCACTCCCGCCCACAGGTTCGGGTAGATCTCGAGCTTGTCCAGGCGCCCGCCGTGCAGGGCGGTCATCCGCCGCTGCCCCTCCGATTCCGAACGGGAGTGCTGCGCAGTGGCATTGGCGATCTGCTCGGGGCTCAATTCGCTCAGCAGCTCGTCGGCCACCGCCCACGCCGCGGCGGAGCTGTCGCGGGTGATGGTGTGCAACCGGATGCCGAAGCGCAGGGTGCGGCCGTGCTCCTGGGCGCGGGCGCGCACCTTCGCGATCTTTTCCGCCGCCGCCTGCGGCGGCTCACCCCAGGTCAGGTACACGTCGACGTACTCGGCGGCGATGTCCAACGCGGGCGCCGACGAACCGCCGAAGTAGATCTGCGGCAACGGGTCCGGCGGCGCCGACACCCGAGCGTCTTCGACGTGGTAGTACTTGCCGTTGAAGTCGACGGACTCCTGGCGCCACACCGAGCTGACGATGTGCAGGAATTCACCGGTGCGCGCGTAGCGCTCGTCGTGGTCGAGCCAGTCCCCGAAGCGCCGCTGCTCGAGGTCGTCGCTGCCGCTCACCACGTTCAGCAGCACCCGTCCTCCCGAAAAACGTTGTAGCGTCGCGGTTTGCTGCGCGGCCAACGTCGGCGGCACCAGGCCGGGCCGGAAGGCGACCAGGAACTTCAGTCGTTCCGTCTCGGCCAACAGCGCGGCGGCCGTCAGCCACGCGTCCTCGCACCACGTGCCCGTGGGCGTCAACACACCCTCGTAGCCCAGCCGGTCCGCCGCCCGCGCGACCTCGGCCAGGTAGCGGCGGCTCGGCTCGCGATGACTCGCGGGGACTGCGTGGTGCGACGACGCGTGCGACCCGCCCACGATGGACCTGCTGTCGCCGGTGGTCGGCAGGAACCAGAAGAACTTCGCCGGCATACCCTCCCCTATTCAGCTGACGAGGCCTTGGCGCAACACCTCGTTGAATCGACGGTCGACAGAGTCAGTAAACCGTGGCGCCGACTCGAGCTGACCCGAGGCCGCGAACAGGTCGGCCAACTTCTGCTCCGAGGCCACCACGTCGTCGCCAAGCTCGATCGGCAACCGCAGGCTACGGCCTTGCGACACCGCGGCCACGTGCGGGTCCAGGCCAACCGCCGCGGCGTAGCTCTGCGCCCACCGCTGGGGGTTGGCCCGCGCCCATTGCACCGCCTTCTCGAAGCGCACCAACAGGTCTGACAGCGCGGTGTTGCGTTTGGCGTCGGCCAACGCCTGATCGGACGCGACGCCCAGCCAGTCACCGTTGGTGACTCCCTGCGCCTCGGCGATGCTGCGCACCGGGATCTGCTGTTCGGCCTGCGCCGTGTAGGGATCCCAGATCGCCCAGGCGTCGGCCTGGTGCTGGCTGAACGCCGACAGCGCATCGGCCGGCTGCAGGTATACGAATTTGATGTCGGAGGCTTTCAGTCCCGCCTTGTCCAGCTGCGCCAACAGGTTGGCATGCGACGAGCTGCCCTTGCCGACCGCGACCGCCTTGCCGCGCAGGCCGGCCACCGAGGTGATGGGCGAATCCGCATGCACCAGAATGCGATTGCCCACTCCCCCGCCGCCGTACGCCGAGACCACCTTGATCTTCGCGTTGCTGGCCGCCCCGAAGATCGGCGGGGTGTTGCCGGTGATCGCGAAGTCGATCTTGCCGGCGGTGGCGGCTTCCACCTGCGGCGGCCCGGAGGTGAACGTCGAGAACGCCACCTGGTAGGGCAGGTTGTCCAGCTGCCCGGCGGCGCGCAGCAGGGCCTCGGTGCCGCCCTTCTGGTCACCGACTTGCAGCGTCAGCCCGGCCAACGCCGTCAGCGGCACCGCGGCCGGCGGTGCCGCTGGACCGGAAGTGCTTGTCCGAGAGACGCATCCGGCCGACACCAGCGCGACGGCCGCGATCGTCGCGAGCCAACCCCTCAAAGCCGCACACCCAACCGGTCGAGCAGCTCGGCGCGGCGCTGCTCGGTGTGCGCCCCGGCTTCGCCGGGCGCGCGGCGCGGCTCGTCGATGTCGGTCGCGTGGACGACGCGGCCGTCGTCGAGGACCAGCACCCGGTCGGCCAGCGCCACCGCTTCGTCGACGTCATGGGTGATCAGCAGCACGCCGAACCGATGTTGGCGCCACAGCTCGAGCAGTAGGGCGTGCATGGTACGTCGGGTCAACGCGTCCAGCGCTCCGAACGGTTCGTCGAGCAGCAACAGCCGCGGTTCGGCGACCAGCGCGCGGGCCAGCGAAACCCGTTGGGCCTGACCGCCGGACAACGTCAGCGGCCAGGCGGTGGCGCGGTCGGCCAGGCCGACGTCGGCCAGTGCCCGCTCCGCGCGTTGCCGGACCTGCGATGTGGACAGGCGGCTGCGGGTCAGTCCATAGCCGACGTTGGTGACCACGTCGCGCCAGGGGAACAGACGCGGCTCCTGGAACGCCAGCGCCGGGGCGCCGGCCACCACCCGGTCCCCGGTGTGGTCGGGCGACAGGCCGGCCAGTACCCGCAACACCGTCGATTTGCCCGAGCCGCTGCGTCCGATGAGCGCGACGATCTCGCCGCTGCGCACCTGCAGCGACACGTCTTTGAGGACATGACGGTCCCCGTACCACTTGTCGACGTGGCGCAGTTCACCGGCGATGTCGGTGCGCGCCCTGGTGGCGGCGCCGGAGTCAGCGATGAGTGTCACACCCAACCTTTCTAAAGTCGGTAGCGCAGGGCGCGCCGCTCGATGAGACGCACGCCCGCGTCGGTCAGGATGCCGAGCAGCGCGTACACGATGAGGCCGAAGATGATGATGTCGATACGCAGAAAGTCGCGGGCGTTGTTGATCAGGAAGCCAATTCCCTTGTCGGCGTTGATCTGTTCGGCGACGATGAGGGTCATCCAAGCTATCGCCAGTGACTGTCGGAACCCGACCAGCACCTGCGGCGCCGCGCTGGGCACGATGATGCGGGTGAGCCGCTGCCGGAACGAAAACCTCAGCACCTGAGCCGTTTCGAACAGTTTCGCGTCGACCTGTCGGATCGCCGAGAACGTGTTGAGGTAGAGCGGGAACGCCACCCCCAACGCCACCAGCAACACCTTGGGCAACTCGCCGATGCCGAACCACAGGATGAACAGCGGGATCAAACCCAGATGCGGCAGCGCGCGGATCATCTGCATCGGCGGGTCGACGGTCGACTCGAGCCAGCGCGACAGCCCGACCGCCGCGCCCGCGGCCACCCCGACGGCCCCGCCCAGCGCCAGCCCCTCGACCACGCGCATGGTGGACACCTGCAGGGCGGCCGCCAGCTGACCGTTGCGGATCAGCTCCAGGCCGGCGTCCAGGATCAGCGACGGCGCCGGCAGCACATCCTGCGGAATCACCCCGATGGCGCTGCCCAGCTGCCATAAGGCCAGCAGCGCCACCGGCGAGACCACCCGGATGACGTCCCACTTGCGGCGCGCCCAGTACCCGGCCGGCGCAGTGGCCGGGGCGCCGCCCGCGGTGGTGGAGGCAGCGTCGAGCGCGGTGGCAATGCTCACCGTGTCGACGCTAAGGCGAGCCCCGCTGACCAGGTAAGGGTTAGGTTCTGGCTGAAGCCAAGTCCCGCCGGTTGGCCCCGTACCGTGGACTGGTGGCCAGGACGCGCCGAACCGACGCTTGCCCGGGTGCGCTGCAGGTGCACCGGGCGGCCGACGGGGCGCTGGCCCGGGTGCGGCTGCCCGGCGGGATGCTCACCGCGGCCCAGCTCGGCGCTCTGAGCGCCGCCGCGAGCCACTGGGGCTCGGGGACCCTGGAATTGACGGCCCGGGGCAACGTGCAGGTCCGCGGGATCACCGACGTCGCGGCGGTGGCCGACGCGATCGCCGGCGCCGGCCTGTTGCCGTCGGCCACGCACGAGCGGGTCCGCAGCATCGTCGCGTCGCCGCTGTCGGGGCGCGCCGGCGGGAACGTCGACGTCCGGGAATGGGTGGCAGACCTGGACGCGGCGATCTGCGCCGAGCCGCGCCTGGCCGAGCTTGGCGGCCGGTTCTGGTTCAGCCTCGACGACGGGCGCGCCGACGTGTCCGGGTTGCGGGCCGACGTCGGCGTGCACGCGCTGCCGGACGGCTGCGCGGCGCTGCTCGCCGGGCGCGACACCGGCGTCCGGGTGCCCCACAGCGAGGCGGTGACGACGCTGATCGCCGTCGCGCTGCGGTTCGTCGAGGCCCGCGGAACCGCCTGGCGCGTCCAGGAATTGGCCGACCCCGCAGGCCTGCTGCCCGGCGCCGACGCCGCGGGCGCTTTGTTCCCGGCGGTGACCAGGCCCCCGGTGGGCTGGCTCCAACAGGACGACGGCCGGGTCGCGCTGGGGGCCGCGGTGCCGCTGGGCGTGCTGCCGGCCCGGGTGGCCGACTACCTCGCCGCCATCGAGGCGCCCCTGGTGATCACCCCGTGGCGCTCGGTGCTGGTGTGCGACCTCGACGAGGCCGTGGCCGACGTCGCGCTGCGGGTGCTGGCGCCGCTCGGGCTGGTGTTCGACGCGAACTCGCCGTGGTTGACGGTGAGCGCCTGCACCGGCAGCCCCGGCTGCGCGCACTCGGCCGCGGACGTGCGGGCGGACGTCGGGCGGTCACTGGTCGCCGGCGCCGCGGCGCACCGGCACTTCGTGGGTTGCGACCGCGCGTGCGGCAGCCCGCCCACCGGCGAAGTGTGGGTCGCCACCGGGGACGGATACCGGCTGCGCTGAAGTCATAAGGTGGGCGGGTGCTCGACTACATTCGCGACGCGGCGGAGATCTACCGACAGTCGTTCGCGGCCATCCGCGCCGAGGCCGACCTGACGCGGTTCCCCGCCGACGTCGCGCGCGTCGTCGTCCGCCTGATCCACACCTGCGGGCAAGTGGACGTCACCGAACACGTCGACTACACCGCCGACGTCGTCGAGCGGGTCGGCGCCGCCCTGCGGGCCGGCGCCCCGGTGCTCTGCGATTCGTCGATGGTGGCCGCCGGGATCACCGGCGCCCGGCTGCCCGCCGGCAACGAAGTGGTGTCGCTGGTGGCCGATCCGCGGGCCGCCGGCCTGGCCGCCGAGCGCGGCACCACCCGCTCGGCCGCCGGGGTGGAGCTGTGGGCCGATCGGCTGCCCGGCGCGGTGCTGGCCATCGGCAACGCCCCGACCGCGCTGTTCCGGCTGCTCGAACTCGTCGACAAGGGCGTGGCCCCGCCGGCCGGGGTGCTCGGCGGCCCGGTCGGCTTCGTCGGATCGGCGCAGTCCAAGCAGGAGCTCGTCGAGCGGCCCCGCGGCATGTCCTACCTGGTGGTGCGCGGCCGCCGCGGCGGCAGCGCCATGGCCGCGGCGGCGGTCAACGCAATCGCGAGCGACGCCGAATGACCGGCACCTTGTGGGGCGTCGGGCTGGGTCCGGGCGACCCGGAGCTGGTCACCGTCAAGGCCGCCCGGGTGATCGGCGAGGCGGACGTCGTGGCCTATCACAGCGCGCGGCACGGGCGCAGCATCGCCCGCGGCATCGCCGAACCGTATCTGCGGCCGGGGCAGCTCGAGGAGCACCTGGTCTACCCGGTGACCACCGAGGTGACCGACCACCCGGGCGGTTACGACGGCGCCCTCGAAGACTTCTACGTGGAGGCGACGCGGCGCATCGCCGCCCACCTCGACGCCGGCCGCAACGTGGCGCTGCTCGCCGAGGGCGACCCGCTGTTCTACAGCTCCTACATGCACCTGCACGCCCGGCTCACCGAACGGTTCGACGCGGTGATCGTGCCGGGCGTGACGTCGGTGAGCGCCGCCTCGGCGGCCCTCGCCACCCCACTGGTGGCCGGCGACGAGGTGCTGACGGTGCTGCCGGGCACGCTGCCGGTCGACGAGCTCACCCGCCGGCTCGCCGACTCCGACGCCGCCGTGATCCTGAAGTTGGGCCGTTCGTATAACGCCGTGCGGCAAGCGCTTTCCGCGTCGGGTCGGCTGGCCGACGCGTTCTACATCGAGCGCGCCAGCAGCCCACGGCAGCGCATCGGACCCGCCG
The DNA here is from genome assembly GCF_001672685.1 of Mycobacterium sp. E2462. Taxonomy (NCBI): domain Bacteria; kingdom Bacillati; phylum Actinomycetota; class Actinomycetes; order Mycobacteriales; family Mycobacteriaceae; genus Mycobacterium; species Mycobacterium sp. E2462. The sequence continues at coordinate 125 of NZ_LZKC01000029.1, read as the reverse complement.
CGGACGTCGACGAGACCAGCGTGCCGTACTTCTCGCTGGCCATGCTGCCCGGCGGGCGCCGGTTCGGCCGGTCGTCCGCGGCGCCGCGGGGGGCGGGCACCGTCGCGGTGCTGGGTCTGGGCCCC
>NZ_LZKC01000028.1:0-11821 GCF_001672685.1 Mycobacterium sp. E2462 | reverse complement strand
AAACGCGTTTGACGAGCCTCAATCCGGGGTGTAGACATGTCTTCGCAAGCACCTCGGTAGGTGAGGCGTCTGCACGGACACAGGCCACTGACCCCGAACGTCGAGAGACGCCCCGGGTCAGGACAGCTCTTCCCGGACCCAAGGGTTGAGCCCAAGTGGCTTCCGGACCACCAATGATGGTCGGATACGCCGTGCAGTGCCGAAGCTCCGACGAGGGGGTGTTATCGGTGGCTCGGCTATGCCGGGCATTCGCGCTCCCTCGTTACAGGTGAGGATGGTTGACACCCGCGTGTGTCACGGCCGTGAGGAGGTGAGGGCGAGATGAGTCCCGGCGATAGTCCCTATCCGATAGTCGTCTTCACCCGATCCGGATCCGGCAAGCGTTCTGCCGCCTGAACTTTCGTTCGGCGCCCCGCAGGGCGGGCCGGCGTGATCGGCTCCAGGGGAGGAAAACATCATGACCTTTGTTATCTCGCACCGCTTTTCGGGGGCCACGAGGACCCGCGGCATGTCGATGCTGCGCGCCGGCAAGCTGCTGGCGAGCAGGATGCACAGCAGGCTCTGCCTGACCCCGCAAGAGCGGGCCAACCTGTACGTGTCGCGGATGCCGATCGCGGTGGTGACGCCGCCGCTGGGTGGGCGCCCTGCGGACCGTCCCGAACACCGCCACTGAGCCCACGTCTGAGCCCGCGTCAATTCTGCGGCAGCAGAACAATTTTCCCGCGGGTGTGCCGCTTCTCGAGTTCCTCGTACGCGTCGGCCACCCGGTCCAGGGGATAGGTGGCGGCAATCTCGAAATCGATGGTCCCGGCGGCGACGAGGTCGGCGATCTCGGACAGCACCTCCGGCGTCGACGCGTCGGAGCTGCCCTCCGTCTTGGCGCCGACCTCGCCCGCCTTCGCGAACGAGATGATGGTGTCGATCCGGTCGGGCGCCACGCCGAGGTCCACCGCGAGCTGCACGTAGTCGGGCCCGAACAGGTCGATGAACGCGTCGATGCCGTCCGGCGCCGCCTCGCGAAGCCGTTCGGCGAGCCCGTCGCCGTAGGCGATCGGGACTGCGCCGTGGGCGCGCAGCCAGTCGGCGTTGCCCGGCCCCGCGATGCCGAGCACCCGCGCCTTGCGCAGACCCAGCAGCTGCACCGTCACGCTGCCGACACCGCCCGCGGCGGCCGAGACGGCAACGGTCTCGCCGGGTTGCGGGTCGACGGCGCGGACTGCCGCGTAGGCCGTCACGCCGACCACATACAGGGACCCGGCCACCTCCCAACTCAATTCGGCCGGTTTGCGGATCAGCTGGTTGACCGGGACGACGGTGTGCGTGGCGTGGCTGGAGCGTTGGGCGCTGAACCCGAGCACCTCGTCGCCGACGGAGAACTCGGTGACACCGGGGCCCACGGCGGTCACGACCCCGGCCAGGTCGCTGCCCTCGCCGGAGGGGAAGGTGGCGGGAAACATCTCCTCCATCGCGCCGGACCGAATCGCGGCCTCGCCGGGGTTGATTCCCGCGGCGCGAACCTCGACCACGACTTCGCCCGCCCCGGGCGTCGGCACGTCGATGTCCGCCACATACAAGACGTCCCGGCCTCCGTACCGGTCGAACCGCACCGCTCGCGCTGCCGCTGTCCCCATTGTCATCTCCTCCCGCGTACCGCCACCGGCACCGAAATCGCGCCCACCGAGTCCCGGCGGGCTTATGTTCTTCTAACGCCAGCGGGGTACCCCGGCATTTCGCCGGCAACATGACGGCCCCGAATCATCAGGGGGCGATCGGAAGGGAGACGCGTGCGCAGCGGCAGACGCGGCCCGGCGTTGACGATCGCGGCCGCGCTGTCGGCCGCCGTCGCCGCCGGTTGCGGCGGGACCACCGCGCCCGCGCCGCCGGCCGCGACGTCGTCGGCCTCGCCCGGCTCGCCGACCGCCGTCACCGGGCCGCCCCCGGGTCAGCCCACCGACTACAGCTTCTTGCTGGTCAAGCCCCGCGACATCGGCGGGGAGCTGACGGCGTCGCAGCCACCGCTGCTCAACCCCGACAACACGCCCGGCGCCACCCAGCTGTTCGCCAACGCCGACAAGACGCGGCGGGTGTGGGACACCGTCCAGGTCTTCGCGGACCCCAACGCCGCCACCGCCGAGCTGGCCACCGCGAAAGCGACCTACGCGGACAAGGTGATCGGCACGTGGCAGCCGCTCGGCCTGGGCGGCGCCGGCGCCCTGATCACGGGCGTCTCGCCCGACAACGCCCAGGCCGTCACCGTCGTGCTGTTCACCGAGGGCCGGGCGCTGGGCACCCTCGAATTCGACGGCGCACCCGGCGATCCCGTCGACCCGGCGCTGGCCACCGCCATCGCCGGCAAGCAGGACGACGCGATCAAGAAGGGGCTGCCCGGCTGACCGGGCTTGTTCAGGCCAGGCCCAGCAGCGCCAGGTCGGAGACGTACTTCTCGATCAGCTTTGCCGACAGATGCGGAATGTCTTGGTCAGCACCGATTTTCGCACTCTGGACCGCGGTGCGGAACACTTCGGTGGGCGCCGGGGCACCACGCAGCGCCTCCTGCGGACTGCGGTAGACGTCGAGCAGCGGCAACACCGACTGCGCGCGCTGCTTGTCCGGCAGGGCCCGCAACGCGGTGCTGAACCGGCCGAGCCATTCCTGGTAGTCGTCGATGCGGCGAATGTCGCGGCCGGCGCCGATCAGCCAGTCGACGACGACGTCCAGCGAGATGCCGTCGTCGTGCGGATTCATCACGTCGAAGGAGCGGTATCCCCCGTACGCCGCGGGCGTGCTCGCCAGCCGCTCCCCGAGCGTGGTCACCGCCTCGGCCACGAAATCGGCGGGCAGCCCGTCGTAGTGGGCGTTGGCCCGCCCGCCGCCGGCGGGGACCTCGTAGAACGACGCCGGCGCGATCCCGGTGAGCAGCAGGCTGATCAGCAGCCGGGTGAACGCGTCGGGGACGTTCAGCTGCCCCGCGTGGTGGCTGTGCGCCAGGATCATGTCGGACCGGAACACGGCCACCGGCAGGCCGCACAGGTCGTGCGCCTCGCGCAGCAGGACCTCGCCGGCCCACTTGCTGTTGGCGTAGCCGTTGGCGTAGCTCGTGTCGATCGGCCGCTCGGCGCTGACGACGCGGATGTCGCCGTCCTCCGCGAACTCGGCCGGGTCGATGGACAGTGCGACCGCGACGGTCGACAGGTAGGTGACCGCCTTGATGCGGGCGGTGAGCGCCAACCGGATCACCTCGGCGGTGCCCACGACGTTGGGGCCGAACAGCTGGTCGTAGGGCAGCACGTGGTTGACCAGCGCCGCCGGATGCACGATGAGGTCGACGGTCTCGGTGAGCCGGTGCCAATGATCTTGACCCAGGCCCAGATTCGGTTCACCGATGTCACCGGCGAGCACTTCGAGGTGCTCGGCGGCGAGTTCGCGGAACCGCCGCAACAACTGAGGGTCGCCGCTGCGATAGGCGTCCTCCAGGCGTGCGGTGGCCGCGGCGGCGTCCGCCCCGCGCACCACGCAGATCAACCGGCCGCCCGAGACGGCCAGCCGTTCCAGCCACTCCAGGCACAGGAAGCGGCCGAGGTAGCCGTTGGCCCCGGTGAGCAACACCGTGGTCGGCGCGCCGGTGAGGTGCGGCAGCGTCGGCGCGGCGGCCAGGGTCTGCGCGTCGATGAACTTGTCGAGCGTGAGGTCGGCGGCGCGTGCCGACGTCGCGTCGCGGCCGTGCACGCTGGCCAGCGTGGGCCGCAGGTTCCCCGATTCGCGCCCGGCCTCGATCAGTGCGGCGATCTGACGCAGGTCGGTCGTCGGGCCTATGAGCGTTCCGACCGGCACCTCGACGTCGAAGATGTCGCGCAGCAGGTTCGAGAAGTTCAACGCCGACAGGGAGTCGCCGCCCAGGTCGATGAACGAAGCCTCGGGCGCCGGCGGGCCGTCGGGCAGACCCAGCAGCGCCTCGGCGGCGCGGGCGACCGTGTCGATGACCGGCCGGTCCTCGGCGCCGTCGCGCAACGCCCGCAGCTCGGTCGCCCGGTTGGTGGCCAGCTCGGCGTAGCGCTGCTCGAGCTCGTCGGCGTAGCGCTCTTTGAGCTTGGGGCGCAGCAGTTTTCCCACCCCGGACAGCAGGCCGTTGTCCTCGGTGAACGGCTCGGACTCCACCAGGAAGTCGATCGGCACCTCGTAGGATTGCAGCTCGGCGAGCCGCGCCGCGTGCCGTAGCGACTCGGCGAGCACGGCCTTCAGACCGTCGGGGTCACCGGCGAACCTGCGCACCGCGTCGTCGGTCGGGACGATGACGGCCAGCAGGTAGGGCCGTTCGCTGTTGCCGTACACGAAGATCTGGCGGACCAGCGCCGCGGCGGCGAACACCGCCTCCAGCCGCGCCACCGCGACGAACTCGCCCTGCGACAGCTTCAGCACGTTGTTGCGGCGGTCGACGTAGGCCAGCCGGTCCGGCTCGAGCTCGGCCATCACGTCGCCGGTGCGGTAGTAGCCGTCCTCGTCGAAGGCCGCAGCCGTCACGTCTGGCCGTTTGAAGTAGCCGGGCGTGGCGGTCAACGACTTCACCAGCAGCTCGCCGCGCGGATACGGCCTGTCGGTGCGGAAATACCCGAGCTCGGGGACGTCGACCAGCTTGTAGTCCAGCACCGGCGGTCGCGCGATCCAGCCGTCCTTGGTCACCATGCCGAGCTCGGTCAGGCCGTACCCGTCGAGGATGTGCACCCCGAGGCTGGTCTCCACGAAGTTACGCATCTCCGCCGTCAGCGGCGCCGTGCCGCAGAACGCGGTCACCACCCGACCCCCGAGCACCTGGTCGCGCAGCTCGGCACGGGCCTGCTCCTCGGCGTCGGCGGCGTCGGCCCCGTCGACCAGGCGTCGGTCGACGGCGCTCTGGTAGCGCTGGTAGAGCATCTCGGCCACGCGCGGTACCAGCCCCATCTCCGTCGGCCGCACCAGGTTCCAGTCGTCGAACAGCGTGGACAGGTCGCTTTCCGGGACGAAATAGCTGGTGCCGCCGCTCTGGAAGGACGTCGCGAGCGGAATCCGGCCGCCCAGGTGATTGAGCGGCATGAAGTTGACGTTGAGCACCGGCACGTCGGCCAGGTCGGGGAGCATCTCGAGGGTCCACAGCTTGCACAGCGTCCGCTCGGTGTACATCGCGCCCTTCGGCAACCCGGTGCTGCCCGAGGTGTACATGATCATGGCGAGGCGCTCGTCGGAGTCACCGGTGTAAATCGGCTCGGGTGGCAGGGTGCGCCCGCGGGCGAGCACCTCGTCGAGCGTCTCGATGGTCACCGCCATCGCGGCCGCCGACAGCTTCGCCCGGGCCCGCTCGAGCGCGTCGCGGTGGTCGTCGATCTCCGGCCGGTAGTCGAACACCACCAGGCGCTGCAGCGACGCGCTGCCCACCGCGGCGTCGACGGCGAGGTCGAGGTATCCGGCGCTGGCGGCCAGCACCCGCGGCTCGACCTCGGCGACGATCGGCTGCAGCCGCGTCGCGGTGGCGTTGTGCTGCAACGGCACCGCCACCAAACCGAGGTAGGCGCAAACCAGGTCGAGGGTCAGGTATTCAGCGCTGGCGAAGCCGACGGTGGCCAGAAAGTCGCCGGGGGCAACGGGATTGGCCGCGTCGTTGCGCCAGGCCGCGGCGATCGCCGCCACGTTGTCCCACAGTTCGCGGTAGGTCACCGTGTCGAACCGCGGCAGCAGCCGCGAGCCGGTGCGTCCGGTCGCGGGGTCGGTGGTCAGCTCGCGGGCGCGCCAGCCCAGCGCTGGCCGATCCGCGTAGCCCTCGACGAAGGTCTGCAGGATCTGCGGCAACCGCTGGCCGGGTTCGCGCGCGGCGCGTTGCACGTCGAGATCCGGCTTGGCGCGGCGGAACTGCTCGTCACCGGCATCGAGCCGGCGGATGCGGTCGGCGACCCGCGCCCGGTGCGGGCCCATCCGGTCTGCGGTGTTGTCGTCGTCGCGTCGCGCAGCATCGGTCATGGCCAGCCTCTCGGTTCGGATTACTCCTCTACCGAGAACTCACCGCAGCGGAGTGCTCTTCCGTTCATCTGTTGTGACGGTTGTCACAGAGCCAGGTCACGCCACGACCTGGATGGGGTCGCCGACGTTGACCTGGTTGAAGTACCAGGCCGCGTTGTCGGGGCTCAGATTGATGCACCCGTGGCTGACGTTGGCGTATCCCTGGGAGTCGACCGACCACGGCGCCGAATGCACGTACACGCCGCCCCAGGTGACGCGAACCGCGTACTGGGCGGTGATCTTGTAGCCCTCGGGCGAGCTGAGCGGGATGCCGATGGTCCGCGAGTCCATCACCACGGACCGTTCCTTCTCCAACGCCATGAAGTTACCGACGGGCGTGGGGCGGCTGGGCTTGCCCATCGACGCCGGCATCGTCTTGAGGACGTCGCCGTTACGGCTGACGGTGAAGGTGTGCTTGGAGATGCTGGCGACGCCGAGCAAGGCGTCGCCGGTGTCGAACCCGGTGCTCAGGGCCTGCACGCCGACGGAGACGTGGGTGTGGGCCGGCCAGTATTGGTTTGGCACCCACTGCACGACGTTGTTGTCGAGCCACTCGAAGTGGCCGGTGGTGTGGCTCGCCGAGGTCACCCGGATCGACCGTTCGGCGGCCAGCCGGTCGGCCACCGGCGCGCTGAACGTCACCACGACGGGATGGGCGACCCCCACCACCGCGCCGGCGGCGGGCAAAACCGAGGCGACGCCGGGAACGGGCTGCGGCGACGGGATGGCGGCTCCGGCGGTGCCGGCGGGGACCACGAGGCCGGCCGCCGTGATCGCGACCATAACAAATAGATAACGAACACCTCGCCGCATGGCGACCACCCTTCGAGATGGTGCGATCAACACGTCGTCATACTACTGGCTGCGCGCCGACCGCCGCTGCCAGCAAACGATGCCAGCAACGCCGCCCGGCGGCGATACCGATCCGGACACGGGTCGGCACCGATCCGGCCCCCGCCGCGCGCATTGGCTGGCCCGCCAAAGACGGGTTAGCCTCAGCAAAGTCGACCCTGCGAGGCGGAGGAGGTGCGGGTGCTCTTCCGTCAGCTGGAGTACTTCGTCGCCGTCGCGTCCGAGCGCCATTTCGCCCGGGCGGCGGAGAAGTGCTTCGTCTCTCAGCCCGCCCTGTCGGCCGCGATCGCCAAGTTGGAGCGTGAGCTCAACGTCACGCTGATCAACCGAGGGCACAGCTTCGAGGGCCTCACGCCGGAGGGCGAACGGCTGGTGGTGTGGGCCAGGCGCATCCTCGCCGAGCACGACGCGTTCAAGGCGGAGGTGCACGCGGTGCGCTCCGGTATCACCGGCACGCTGCGCCTGGGCACCGTTCCGACCGCGTCGACGACCGCATCGCTGGTGCTCTCGGCGTTCTGCTCCGCGCATCCGTTGGTCAAGGTGCACATCTTGTCCCGGCTGGCGGCTTCCGAATTGTACCGGCGCTTACGGGAATTCGAGCTGGACGCCGCGATCGTGCACGCCTCGCCCGACGAGGCCCACGACGTGAGCCTGGTGCCGCTGTACGAGGAGCGCTACGTGTTGCTCTCGCCGGCGGACATGTTGGCGTCCACCGCGTCGACGATGACGTGGGCGGAGGCGGCGCAGCTGCCGCTGGCGCTCCTCACCCCGGAGATGCGGGACCGCCAGATCATCGACAAAGCCTTCGCCGACCACTCCATCGTGGTCAGCCCGCAGGTCGAAACCGATTCGGTGGCTTCGCTGTTGGCTCAGGTCACCGCCGGTAACTCCGCCTGCATCGTGCCGCACACCTGGCTGTGGACGTCGCCGCTGGGGCCGTCGATTCGCGCGGTGGAGATGGTCGAGCCGGTGCTCAAGGCCGACATCGCCTTGGCCATCAACTCCGTCGGGCCCGGCTCGCCGATCGCCCGTGCCTTCGCCGCGTCCGCGGAGAGCCTGGGGCTCGACGAGTTCTTCGCGGCGCAGCTGCGGGGGGTTACGCGCCGGCGCTGACGGTGGCGGGGGCCGCCTTGGCCGCGCTGGCGGGGTTCAGGTTGGACAGGTGCCCGCTTTCCACTCCCGCCGCCGGGTCGAGTTCGCAGTCGATGACCGCCGGTCCGCCGGACTCGATCGCCTGCGTCAGCGCTTGCCGCAGCTCGGCCGGCGTGCTCACGTGGAAACCCTTGCCGCCGAACGCTTCCGCGAGCAGTTCATGGCGGGCCCGCGCGTTGAGCACGGTGGGCGCCGGCTGGTCACCGTGCGGGGCCTCGTCGCCGCGGTACACGCCGCCGTTGTTGAGGATCACGACGGTCACCGGCAACCGGTAGCGGCAGATGGTCTCGACCTCCATGCCGCTGAACCCGAACGCGCTGTCGCCCTCGATCGCCACCACCGGCTGCCCGGTCTCGACGGCGGCCCCGATGGCAAAGCCCATGCCGATCCCCATCACGCCCCAGGTCCCGGTGTCGAGCCGGTGCCGGGGCACCTCCATGTCGATGACGTTGCGGGCGAGGTCGAGCGCGTTGGCGCCCTCGTTGACCACGTACGCCTCGCGATGTTCCTGCAGCACAGCGCGAATCGCGCCCAGGGCGTTGTAGAACCGCATCGGATGCGGGTCGTCGGCCAGGCGCTCGCGCATCTTCTCGTCGTTGCGGGCCCGGCGGGCGGCCAGCTCACCGGTCCAGTCTTCGGGCGCCGTGATCGGGTGCGCCGTGGCGCCGTCAGCGAGCGCTTCGAGCACCGAACCGATGTCGCCGGCCAGGGGCACGGCGATCCGCTGGTTGCTGTCGAACTCCGCCGCGTCGATGTCGACCTGGATGAACTCGGCGTCGGCGGCCCACTGCGGCGACTGGCCATGCCCGAGAAGCCAGTTGAGCCGCGCGCCGACCAGCAGCACCACGTCGGCGCGAGAGATCGCCAGCGACCGCGCGGCGGCGGCGGACTGCGGGTGGGAATCCGGCAACAGGCCCTTGGCCATGGACATCGGGAGGAACGGGATCCCGGTGCCTTCGACGAATTTGCGGATCACCTCGTCGGCCTGGGCGTACGCCGCCCCCTTGCCGAGGACGATCAGCGGGCGCCGAGCCCGGGCCAGCGCGCGCAGCGCGCGGTCGACCGCATCCGGCGCGGGCAGTTGCCGGGGAGCGGGGTCGACCACCCGCCACACCGCGGCTTCCGCGGCCGACGCGTCCACCACTTGGGCCAGCACGTCACCGGGAATGTCGAGGTAAACCCCGCCCGGCCGGCCGGAGGCGGCCGTGCGGATGGCGCGCGCGATCCCACGGCCGATGTCCTCCGCCCGGTTGATCCGGTAGGCCGCCTTCGCGAACGGCTTGGCGGCGCTGAGCTGGTCGAGGTCCTGGTAGTCGCCGCGCTGCAAGTCGACCAGCGCGCGGTTGCTGGAACCGGAGATCTGAATCATAGGAAAGCAATTCGCGGTGGCGTTCGCCAGCGCCGGCAGGGCGTTGAGGAAACCGGGGCCCGACGTCGTCAGGCACACGCCCGGGCGTCGGGTCAAGAACCCGGCCGCCGCCGCCGCGTTACCGGCCGAGGCCTCCTGCCGGAACCCGACGAAGCGGATGCCCGACGCCTGCGCCACGCGCGCCAAATCGGTGATCGGGATGCCGACGAGCCCGTAGAGGGTGTCGACGTCGTTCGCCTTGAGCGCGTCGACCACCAGGTGGAAGCCGTCGATCAGACCGGCCGGGCTGTGCGGTGCCGAGTTGGTGCTCATGGTGACGGCTCCTTAAGAGGATCTTGTTAAGAGGATCGTGGTGTTCGCGCCTTGCCTTCACTGTGCCGTCGCGGCGACCGCGATGTCCAAGACTTCGCCGCTATGCAACCATCCACCGCGGTTATTACCGCTGCTCGGCCGCCTCGATAGCCGAGGGTTATCGGGCGTGAGCGAATCGATATTGGACGCCCGGGCAAATTACCCGGCATGGTGCCAAGGGAAGCCATTCATCCCAGACGAAGGAGGCGGCGATGACCGTCAGCAGCGAGGTCGGCACGACCACGGGATCCGCGAGCCGACGGGTGGCCGATCTGATCGCGGCGGTGGCCGATCGGTCGCCGGACGCCCGCGCGCTGGTGGTCACCGCCGGCCGCAAACCCATCACCTACCGGCAGCTCACCGGGCTGGTCGACGACCTGGCCGGGCAACTGCAGCGGGCCGGCCTGGCCGCGGGCGACCGGGTCGCGCTGCGTGCGGGCAGCAACGCGGAGTTCGTCGTCGGGTTGCTCGCGGCCTCGCGGGCCGACCTGGTGCTGGTGCCGCTGGACCCGGCGTTGCCCGTGGCCGAGCAGCGCACCCGCGGTGACGCCGTGGGCGCCCGCGCCGTGCTCGTCGACGGCGCCGCCCCCGGCGACAACGATGGGCACGCCCTGCCGTGGTGGCCGATCGCGGTGACGGCCGGTGACGCTCCGGCCGCCCACCTCGACGCCGCCGTCCCGCCGCGCCGCGACGTCGCCACGCCCGAGGGCCTGCGCGAGGACGACGCCATGATCATGTTCACCGGCGGGACGACCGGCGTGCCGAAGATGGTGCCCTGGACCCGGGACAACATCGCCGCCTCGGTGGCGGCGATCATCGCCGGCTACGGGCTGGGCCCCGACGACGCGACCGTCGCGGTGATGCCGCTGTATCACGGCCACGGGCTGTTGGCCGCGCTGCTGGCCACCCTGGCGTCCGGGGGAGCGGTGCTGCTCCCGGCGCGCGGCCGGTTCTCGGCGCACACGTTCTGGGACGACATCGACGCCGTGCAGGCCACCTGGTACACGGCGGTGCCGACGATCCATCAGATCCTGTTGGAGCGAGCCAAGACCGAGCAGGCGGGCGGGGCCGCGCTGCGCTTCATCCGCAGCTGCAGCGCGCCGCTGACCGCCGAGACGGCGCAGGCGCTGCACGACACCTTCTCCGCGCCGGTGGTGTGCGCCTTCGGCATGACCGAGGCCACCCACCAGGTGGCCACCACCCCCATCGGGGGCAGCGGGGCGGACGAAAACCCGGGCGCCACACCGGGTTTGGTGGGCAGGTCGACCGGACCCCAGATCCGCATCGTCGGCCCGGACGGTAGCGTCTTGCCCGCGGAGCAGGTCGGGGAGGTGCAACTGCACGGCCCCACGGTGGTGCGCGGGTACCTCGGTGACCCCAAGATCACGGCGGCCAACTTCACCGAGGGGTGGCTGCACACCGGCGACCTGGGCACCCTGTCGCCGGCCGGCGATCTGGTGATCCGTGGCCGCATCAAGGAGCTCATCAACCGCGGCGGCGAGAAGATCTCGCCCGAGCACGTCGAGGGTGTGCTGGCCAGCCACCCGGACCTGCTGGAGGTGGCCGTGTTCGCGGTGCCGGACCAGCTGTACGGCGAGGCGGTGGCCGCGGCGTTCGTCGCCCGGGGGTCCGCCGCACCGACGGCCGACGAGCTCACCGAGTTCTGCCGCGAGCGGCTGGCGCCGTTCGAGGTGCCGGCCAGCTTCGAGCAGGCCGCCGAGCTGCCGCATACCGCGAAGGGGTCGCTGGACCGCCGGGCCGTCGCCCGCCAATTCGGCGGCGCCTGAGGCGCCTCAGCCGCTCAACCGCACGGCCGCGGCGTCGGGCATGGGCTCGTAGCGCACGAACGAGCGCGTGAACGACGCCGCCCCGTGCGCCAGCGACCGCAGGTCGATCGCGTAGCGGGTCAATTCCGCCTGCGGCACTTCGGCTTTGACAACGGTACGGTCGCGGCCCGCGACGTCCGTGCCGAGCACCCGCCCGCGGCGGGCTGACAGGTCACCGAGCACCGCGCCGACGAAGTCGTCGGGGACCAGCACCGCGACCTCGTCGAGGGGCTCGAGCAGCGTCACC
>NZ_LZKC01000027.1:0-748 GCF_001672685.1 Mycobacterium sp. E2462 | reverse complement strand
CGCGCCGCAGATCCAGCCGGTCAGGGGCACCAGCGCCGCCAGCGCCACGCACTCGAGCAGCTCCACGGCCCGGCGCGGGACGCGGCCTTCCAGTCGCAGCGCCCGCACCACCGCGGCGTCGTCGAGGTTTACAACGGCCCGCCGGCCGTCGTAGAGGAGGTACGCCGGCGAGCCCGGCGCCGGTGCCGCCAGGATGGCCTGCCCGGCGGGGAGGCGGCGCACGCTGTGCTCGGCCGGCCGGCCGACGACGACCGTGGTGGCGCCGTCGCCGTCGCACACCGACCACACCAAGTCGGCCGCCGCCAGCGGCGCCCCGAGGTATTGCGGCGCACCCGGAATGCCCAGCGGCGCACCGAGCTTGGCGCGAGCGAGATCGGATGGGCGCACCGGTTGGGGGTCGACCGGCGCCCCCGCGATCAACCGGGCGGAGGCGAGGTTGAGCACCGGATGCCAGGTGTCGTCCACGCGGACGAACAGCGCGCCGGAGTTGCGGTCCAGCACCAGCCGCGCCCGGTCCAGCGTGACCTGCGGGCGCAGCCACCCCAGCAGCGCGCACCCGGCCACGGCCATCGCGGTCAGGGCGGCGCCCACCGCCAGCGCCGTGAAGCGCGCCCGCGCGCGCCCGGCGGCCTCACCCAGCAGCGCGCATTCCAGGCGGCGCAGCCAGAAGCGGTGCGCGCTGAGCTGCAGCCCTGCGCTCGCCTGCGTCGGCATCGGCCCACGTTAGACCGCAGGTCAGCGGCGCCGG